>JAQCAN010000019.1 GCA_027621335.1 Bacteroidota bacterium | reverse complement strand
GAGGACTGGGTGGAAGCCAAGACCCTGGAGTTCGGAATGGATGTAGCGAAATACAAACTCGATAAAGAGTAAACCGGGAGATTGAATTCTCCAATTTAGTGAGTCAGTAATAAGACACGGAAAGAAAATAAACCATCTGAGTAGAACTGCGAGCCACCGCAGTGCCATGTTGGCCAATATGGCTTGCTCATTGATCGAACATAAGCGAATCAACACGACTGTGGCCAAGGCCAAGGCGCTGAGAAAGTATATCGAGCCTTTGGTCACTAAATCCAAAGCCGATACGACCCATTCACGCAGAGTGGTATTCAGTTATCTCAAGCAGAAGGAGGCCGTCACGGAGCTATTCAAGGAGGTATCAGTCAAGGTGGCCGACCGTCCAGGAGGGTATACTCGCATCATTAAGACGGGGAACCGTCTTGGAGACAATGCTGAAATGTGTATGATCGAACTTGTAGATTACAATGAGATCTATACCTCTGGAGAGACCAAGAAGAAGAAGAGCCGAAGAGGTGCCAAGAAGAAGAGTTCTGTTGGGGATGTAGCTGCTGCAGCTGCGTCTGATGCAGCTGAGACTGTTGCAGAGAGCTCAGAGACTGTGGCTGATGCTGTGGAAGAGACCATCGAAGAGGCTAAAGATGAGATCACTGATTCAGCGAGTGAATCAGAAAAGGAGGATGAGAATCCAGCAAGCGAAGATGAAAAAGCTTGAGGATGTACACATTCTGTGAAAAACCCGAGGGGTGGTCTTTTGAAGGCCACCCTTTTTTTTGACCATTTTTGCAAGCCATGAAAGAAGCCATACTCTTATTGGATGATGGGACCAGTTTCAAAGGACTGGCCATCGGAAAGCACGGAACGACCACTGGCGAAATCGCCTTTAATACAGGGATGACCGGATATCAGGAAATATTTACGGATCCTTCATACTTCGGGCAGATCCTTGTGATGAATACTGCTCACATAGGCAATTATGGGATGGATGATGACGAGGTGGAATCAGACGATGTCAAGATTGCAGGTCTGGTTGTCAAAAAGTTCTCACAGACCTTCTCTCGCCCAAGAGCCGATCAATCTGGGCAAGAATACTTAGAGGAGAATGAGCTTGTAGGCATATCGGATATAGATACTCGGGCTCTGGTCCGTCATATCCGAGACAAAGGGGCCATGAACGCGATCATCTCCTCTGAGTTCATGGACTTGGATGAATTGAAAGAACTTCTAGTCAAAGTGCCATCCATGGAGGGACTGGAGCTTTCAAGTAAGGTTAGTGCCTCAAAGGTCGAGGTACATGGAAATGGAGGTATGAAAGTAGCCTTGCTCGACCTTGGGGTGAAGAAGAATATCATCAGGTGCCTCGTGGAGAGGGGATGCGAAGTGACATCTTATCCAATGGGTACATCTGCGGAAAAGATCCTCCTCACTCAACCAGATGGTATAATGCTTTCCAATGGTCCTGGTGACCCCTCTGCAATGATGGAGACTATCAAAATCGTCAGTAGCCTGGTGGAATCAGGGCGACCGGTTTTCGGGATATGCCTGGGGCATCAGGTCATTGCTTTGAGCCAAGGACTGAGGACCAAGAAGATGCACCATGGACATAGAGGAATCAACCATCCGGTCATGAATCATATTACCGGAAAGGCTGAAGTGACCTCACAGAACCATGGATTTGTGGTGGATGAAGAATCCCTGAAAGGAAAAACGGATATCGTCATCACCCATACACATCTGAATGACGATTCCATAGCAGGGATCCAATTAAAGAGCAAACCGGTATTTTCCGTTCAATACCATCCTGAGGCCAATCCAGGTCCTCATGACTCTAGATACCTCTTCGATCAGTTCGTGGAACTGATGAAGATTAAGAAAACAAAAGCATTAACGACAGAAAAACATTGAAATGAGCTATATAGCAAGAATTCACGCTAGGCAGATACTGGATTCACGTGGCAACCCCACCGTGGAAGTTGAAGTATATACGGATTCAGGCGTCATGGGACGGGCTGCAGTCCCTTCTGGCGCATCTACGGGTATGTATGAAGCCGTGGAACTAAGAGATGGTGATGCTGGAATCTACCTTGGAAAGGGAGTGGCCAAAGCCGTTCAGAATGTGAACACCACATTGAATGAACAATTGAATGGAGCTTACATCTTGGATCAGAACCTCTTGGACCGGGCAATGATCGGAATGGACGGGACGGAGAATAAGGCACTGCTAGGGGCCAATGCCATCCTTGGTGTATCCATGGCTGTAGCCCATGCAGCTGCTCAAGTGACTGGTCAACCTCTATACAGATACATAGGGGGTGTCAGTGCGAATACTTTGCCTGTTCCTATGATGAACATCCTTAATGGAGGTTCCCACGCAGATAATAAAATCGACATACAAGAATTCATGGTCATGCCAGTGGGGGCGCCTACCTTTTCTGAGGCGCTCAGAATGGGGGCCGAGATCTTCCATTCCCTCAAGGCGGTCCTGAAATCTCAAGGACATTCCACTAATGTCGGTGATGAAGGAGGCTTCGCGCCTGATCTCGGGTCGAACGAAGAAGCCATCGAGGTGGTCATTCAGGCTGTAGAAAAGGCTGGGTATAAGATCGGAGATGACATCCTGATTGCCTTGGATGCAGCCAGCAGTGAATTCTATGATAAGAAAAAGGCCAAATATGTTCTGGAGTCCACTGGAGATGAGTTGAGCAGTGCAGAGATGGTGGACTTCTGGAAAGGCTGGGCGAGTAAATACCCCATCATCTCCATTGAGGATGGTCTTGATGAGAACGATTGGGAAGGCTGGACCAACTTGACCAAGGCTATTGGAGATAAAGTTCAGCTGGTGGGCGATGACCTTTTTGTGACCAATACCAACCGATTGATGCAAGGAATAGAATCAGGAGCGGCCAATTCCATACTCATCAAGGTCAATCAGATCGGTACACTTACAGAGACCATTGATGCGGTGAACATGGCCAAAGTGCATGCATATTCCAGCGTCATGAGCCACCGATCTGGAGAGACAGAAGATACTACCATTGCAGACTTGGCAGTAGCTTTGAATACAGGGCAGATAAAAACAGGTTCTCTGAGCCGATCTGACAGGGTCGCTAAATACAATCAACTCCTGAGAATAGAGGAACAATTGGGGCAGACAGCATACTATCCGGGAAAGAATTTCAGGTAAGCTCAGATCGAAGAAAAACGACAATCCCCGTCATAGATCTATGACGGGGATTTTTATTGCAAAGTTCTTTGAGCGAATATCAGAAGACGACCTTCCTTCCTTTCTTCTTGAGGCTGACCTTTTTCCTATATACGCGCTTGGCAATCTTATAGGACATGGTCACTTGAGCGAACAGATAGGCATCATTATCCTCTGAGTCTCCCCGCTGCTCACCGGGGTTGGTGGCGCCAGGCAAGGCCACCTGAGTGCCCTCCTCATCGATATAATACCCCAGACTTGGGTCCCCAAAATACTGTGCGAGCAGATTATCAAATTCCGTGAATCCCGGCTGATTACCTAATTGGGCAGGGTCATAATACACGGTACTCACGTCATCGATATAGTCAGAGAAGGTGAGTCGGTGACCTATCTCTATCCCCATCATGATGTTGTCGTTAATCGTGCGCCACCTGTATCCAATTCCCATAGGAATCACTAAGGAGTAAAGGGAGTATGGATCAGCGCCATCGGAAAAATTCTGACCCTCGGTACCCAAAGGTTGAAGGTCATACCATTCGTTATCCAAGAATCCTTGTGGGTTGTATTTTAGAATGCCAAGACCAGCGAAGGCGTAGAAATTGGCGTCCTTCGGCTTCTGACCTTTGACTCCTGCGAGATTGTATTGGTGTCCAGGTCGTACCTTGCGTATGATTACCTCGAAGATTCCAGCAGCCTCCCAGGATCTTGACCTAAAATTGATGTTCCTATTACTTCTGAATTTCTCTGTGGTCAACGCATCATCCCCGGCCAGAACAGAGTAGGAGATCTGGGCGCGGATTTTGGTGCTCTTGCTCGTGGTATATCTTAATCCAAAGGTCATGGCAGGCTTGAATTGCTTGGTCTCCAAGTCCCATATGAAATCGGAACCTACTCGGTCTCTACCACCCAATTCTCCTAGGAAATTGGCAGCGCCCAATCCACCTATCAGTTCGAGCCTGTCCTTTTTCCAATATCCCTGATTCTTATAGAATTGGCAGGTAGCCACTTGCCATAACATGACGAGTCCTAGAGTCAGGAAGAGAGGTTTAGTATGAGTCATGGCGTTTAAGGTTATCCCTCATTTCAGGAACAACCGCTCTAAATTAGGATTTTATGAATCCTTGGGCAAATCCATTCCATGATTGAGGTAGAACATCACAATGCCAGCGCAGACACTGACATTCAAAGATTTCTTCATTCCCATCTGAGGAATCTCGATGATGTGGTCACAGAGTTCAAGAATGGCTGGAGCCACGCCATTCACTTCATTCCCAAAGATCAGACAGCAATCGCCTATTGCTTCCCTCACCGAATTCAGAGGAATTGAGCTTTGGGCTTGCTCGACCGCGAAGATTTTGAATCCTTTACTTTTCAAGTGAAGAAGTCGGTCCACCAAGTGATCAGTGTAGCTCCAAGGTACGCTTTCGGTGGCTCCTAAGGCCGATTTCTGGATATCCCTATGAGGAGGTCTAGGGGTGATTCCGCCAAGGATAACCTCTTTGATACCGAAAGCATCGGCCGATCGAAAGATGGCCCCTACATTATGATGACTGCGGATATTGTCCAAGGCGATGGTGATCGAGATCATGATTTAGCAGTTTGAAGGGCGTAAAGTAGAAAGCTTGTGAAAAACTGGAGCCTTCAAGATTAGGTGCTCCCATGAGGTGGCGGTATTTTCACAGGTTCTATGCATAAAGATGTAATCGTCAATAAGCCGAAGAAGCAAAAGGATAAGGAAACGCCTTTGATGAAGCAGTATAATGCCATCAAGGCCAAGCATCCTGATGCTCTGCTTCTCTTCAGAGTCGGAGATTTCTACGAGACCTTTGGAGAGGATGCGGTCAAAGCTTCTAAGGTCCTAGGTATCGTCTTGACCAAACGCAAGAATGGGGCAGCCGCATTTGTCGATCTGGCTGGTTTTCCATACCATTCATTGGACACCTACCTTCCGAGACTCGTCAGAGCAGGATATAGGGTGGCCATATGTGATCAATTGGAAGCTCCGAGCCCTGAGAAGAAGATCGTGAAGCGTGGAGTCACAGAGTTGGTCACCCCTGGGGTATCATTCAGTGATCAAGTGCTTGAGCAGCGCAAGAATAATTTCTTGGCCGCATGGCATGAAGACGACAATCTCTTAGGCCTTTCTTTCTTGGACATAAGTACAGGGGAATTTTTTATAGCTGAGGGCTCTGACGCGTATCTCATGAAGCTACTTCAGGGGTTTCACCCGAGTGAAGTCTTGGTGTCAAGGGATCGCAAAGGACAGTTTCAGAGCTACTTGGATGAGTTCCATCTCTATGGTCTGGAAGCTTGGGTATTCTATGGGTCCGTCAGCAGAGAAAAGTTATTGCGCCATTTCAATACCAGCTCCTTGAAAGGGTTCGGTGTTGAGGATATGGGGCCTGGCATCACAGCTGCGGGAGCCATCCTCCATTATCTGGGTGAAACGCAGAATGATAGGCTTCAGCATATTCATACCATGTCACGTATCACTTCGGACATGCATGTTTGGATGGATCGGTTCACCATTCGAAATCTTGAGTTGTTTCAAACGAACCACCCTGGAGGAAAGGCACTCATCGATGTGCTAGATCACTCTGTCACCCCAATGGGAGGCCGTCTGATGAAGCAGTGGATGTTACTTCCTCTCATGGATATAGAACGCATCAATGATAGATTGGATGTCGTATCCTATCTTGTGGATGGAGATTCCAGAGCGGCCGGTCTAGGCATGCTCATTAAGCCTATCGGAGATCTCGAACGACTGATTTCAAAGGCCGTAGTGCAGAAGGTGAATCCAAGGGAGGTGAACCAATTGAAACGAGCTTTGGAAGCAATGCCACCGGTCATGGACTATCTAATGCGTTCTGAGGTGCCATACCTGATGACCATGGCTGACCAGATCAATCCCTGCACCTTGATCAAAGAGAGGATAGAAAGAGAACTGAATGAAGATGCTCCTGCAGTCCTTGGTAAAGGTGATGTCATCGCAGATGGGGTCTCTGAGGAGTTGGATGAATACCGAAATATCGCTTTCAGAGGCAAGGACAAACTTCTGGAGATCCAAGATCGTGAAAGCCTCGCTACGGGTATCCCCTCATTGAAGATCGGGTATAACAATGTCTTCGGGTATTATCTAGAGGTAAGGAACACCCATAAAGAAAAGGTGCCTGAGAGCTGGATACGCAAGCAGACCCTCACCCAAGCGGAACGTTATATCACCCCAGAGTTAAAGGAATACGAAGAGAAGATCCTGAATGCTGAATCCCGCATCGGGCAGTTGGAAGCCGAACTCTATTTGAATCTGGTGCTTGCCATTGCTGAACATATCGTACCCATAAAGCATGATGCCCATATCATCGCTCAGTTGGACTGTCTCTTATCATTTGCCAAAGTGGCCATAAAGAATGAGTATTGTCGTCCTGAGATCACGGACAGTGAGGACATCGATATCAAAGGAGGGCGGCATCCAGTCATTGAATTGAATCTGCCCCTCGGAGAGTCTTATGTGCCCAATGACGTCTTCCTAGATACCAGGGAACAACAGGTCATCATCATCACAGGACCCAATATGTCAGGTAAATCCGCCCTCTTGCGGCAGACTGCCCTTATTGTCCTCCTCGCACAGATGGGTGCTTATGTGCCTGCTGAGGAAGCAAGATTGGGCTTGGTGGATAAGATATTCACCCGTGTGGGTGCATCAGATAATATCTCTAGTGGCGAGTCCACGTTCATGGTGGAGATGAATGAGACAGCCAGTATCTTGAACAACCTCTCCAACCGTAGTCTTGTTCTATTGGATGAGATCGGTAGAGGAACCAGTACCTATGATGGTATATCCATTGCATGGGCACTCACTGAGTTCATCCATGAGCATCCTCTCGCCAAGGCCAAGACCCTCTTTGCCACTCACTACCATGAGTTGAATCAGATGAGTAAGGACTTTCCGAGAGTGAAGAACTTCAATGTCTCGGTAAAGGAGCTAGTGAACAAGGTCATCTTCTTGAGGAAGTTGGTTCCAGGAGGTAGCGAGCATAGCTTCGGGATACACGTGGCCCGCATGGCAGGTATGCCAGTGAGTGTGCTGAAACGAGCTGAAGAGGTCCTGTCGTTTCTGGAGAAAAGCCATGAGAGAGAATCTTCAACGGATGGCTTGAAAGAGGTGAAAGGCAAGGAGGAGATGCAACTGAGTTTCTTTCAGTTGGACGACCCTATTCTGGAATCCATCCGCAGTGATATAAGGGGGTTGGACATCAATACCTTGACTCCAGTAGAGGCACTCATGAAACTCAATGAGATCCAGAAGAAGATCGGGAAATAGCTTCTCCAATGATTCGAGGGTTTTATGGAAAATGAGCGCGAACGCATCTTCTTAGCATGCTATTTTTCTTAAGAGTGTCTCTCACAGCTTTTATTGTTTTTCTATTCATGAATGGAAAAGCTCAGGATTATATCCTGAAGGGATCCGTCCTTGAAGATGGATCCAATCTCCCTCTAAGAGGCGTGAATCTTAAAATAAAGGCTTCTCGTCAAGGAACGACTACCAATGGTTCAGGTGAATTCACCTTGCTTCTTGATAGCAGCTTGATGAATGGGTTGACCTTGCAAGTCCAACATCTTGGCTTTGATTCCAGGGAGATCACTCTCAGCCCAAAGGATCTGATTGAAAGGACCCAGAAAGGGGATGCGCTTAAAATATGGATGACGTCCTATACCTATCCTTTAGATACGGCTATCATTCTAAGTGATCCTTTACCTGAGATCGTCTATTCATCGACCAAACACAATGTGGCGGACTATGACTTCATAGGGGAATATCTATTGGTCTTAGTCTATCCTAGGCGTATTGAGAAAGGGGCGACACTCTACCTCATGAACAGACGGATGGAAGTGCAGGATTCCATGCCCTTGGCCAATGATCTGAAGGCCCAGGGTCTTCGAAAGGATTATGCAGACAGGATGTACCTGGAGGCCTCAAACCGGGTATTCTCATTGGAATGGAAAGAAGATGACTTGAAGATCCATGAAGTGGATGCTCGTCTGTTCAGTCAGTCCATCGCTCCTGTCATCGATACCGTAGAGCACTCCTTGTATTTCAGCACACAGGGGATGCCTTTCCCGGCTATAGAGTACTATGATCTGGATCGAAGGGACAGTCTTTACGCCCTACTGAGGCAGGTAGCCGATAAATTCATGATGGAACTTTGCCGGGCAGAGTACAAGTACCTGAACACCAGGGATAAGTTAAGGCTCTATCGCCTAGAGTTGGAAACAGGGGTAGAAAAAGAAGTGTTAGCTTGTATCGCCTCTTTCGAAGAGGGTCTCTATTATGAGCCCATCTACGCACCGTTGTTCATCTGGCAGGATACCCTCTTCCTCTTTGACCATGTGGAAGGCCGACTTTGGATCTATGATAAGGAAAGTCAGCTTCAAGATTCCTTGCCGATAAACTATCATCAGCCCAATAAAGTAATGGGTAATCCCTTTACACAAGAGCTGGTCATGGATGAAGTAACAGGTCATGTCTATGCCATCTTCCAGAAACCCGGAGGCCGATGTTGGTTGGAGAGGGTAGATAAGGAAACCGGACGAACCGATGTACGGCAATGCCCTGGTTGAAATTCTCCGACAGCCATCCAAGTCATGAATGGCGAAGTGTACTACCTCTATCGCCCTTTTGAATCTACGCAGAAGAAATTCCTCTATAAAGAGCGGCTCTAGCTATCTTCAAGCCATGGAACCCTTTCGCATCTCTTGGGCTCGCATTCCCTTCTTCCGTTACACGATGGCTCTCATCGCAGGGGTATTGGTCGGGGTCTATCTCCCCCTTGGGGAAGGATGGGGTTGGCCCTTGTTTGCATTTGGACTCCTCTGGCTCATCGTGCTGCAGTTCATCTCATCCCCTGTTCTGCGCTGGAAATGGGAGAAATTCACTGCCATTCCCGTTGTCTGTGCCATATTCGGACTGGGGCTCATCTTAGTCGACCACCATACTTTGGCTGACCGTCCCGATCACTTTAGCAAGGAGGCTCAAGGAAGGTTTCTCAAGGCAGAGGTCATTGAAGTTCCACAAGAGAAGGCAAAAACCTTCAAGTTCATCTTGAAGGTAGAGGCTTCAGACGGCACGGAGGAATGGGAACCCATGAAAGGAAGGCTGTTGGCCTACATACAGAAAAGTGAAGGAGCGGGTCGTGTCGAGATTGGGGATGTAGTGGTGTTTCCAAATGTGTACCAAGAAGTCAACCCTCCAGCGAATCCAGGCGAGTTCGACTATAAGCGCTTTCTTTCCTTCAAAGACATCAATCAGCAGACCTATATTCCCGAGGGGCAATGGATCAAAGTGGAAAGACGGTGGCGGCTCAGGGCCATGGCCGAACGGGCACGTTCCTACCTCCGTGAACGTGTTGGTAGTGTAGGCATGTCCAAAGATGAAGAGGCCATCGCTTCTGCACTCCTTTTGGGAAAGAAGGATGAGCTCGGCCCTGAACTCAGTAGGTCATACGCGAGCGCTGGGGCCATGCATGTCTTGGCCGTTTCCGGCCTGCATGTGGGCATCATCTACTTCATCCTTCAGGGGCTGTTCAAATTGGCTGGGTTGTGGAGAAAAGGAAGGTTAGGGCCGAGCGTGATCGTTATATCGGGGCTGTGGGTTTATGCCTTCGTCACAGGCCTTTCTCCTTCAGTGGTCAGGGCGGCCACCATGTTCTCGGCTGTCACTTTGGCCCATGGCATGGGCCGCCACAGTGACATCTATAATACGATAGCCTCCTCAGCCTTTCTCCTTCTTTTGTTCAACCCGTTCTATATCATGGAGGTGGGGTTCCAACTTTCTTATCTGGCCGTCATCGGCATCATCTTCTTACATCCCAAGATCTATGGGCTGTTGTATTTCCCATCGAAATTGTGGAACAAGGTATGGGAGATCACCTGTGTTTCCTTGGCGGCACAGCTTGCTACCTTTCCTTTGGGTTTGTTGTATTTCCATCAGTTCCCAACGTATTTCCTTCTCAGTAACCTCTTGGTGATTCCTGCCGCGTTCGTTATACTATATGTTGGCGTTGCCTACTTTGCCCTAGGGTGGCTACCTGGAATTGGATTTGTCCTTGGCAAGGCTTTGTCTTATTCGATTTTGATGTTGAATCAATCGGTCCTATGGGTGGAGACACTTCCTGGTTCTTTGCTGAGTGGCATTGACATCGGTATCCTTGAAACCTGGCTCATGTATCTGATGATACTGGCCAGCACAGTCTATGTCTTTTATCAAAGACGAAGTGCCTTGGTATTGGCAACCGCCAT
The DNA here is from genome assembly GCA_027621335.1 of Bacteroidota bacterium. Lineage (GTDB taxonomy): Bacteria > Bacteroidota > Bacteroidia > Flavobacteriales_D > JABDKJ01 > JABDLZ01. The sequence goes on along the minus strand of JAQCAN010000019.1, from coordinate 8,360 downwards.
ATTAGCGCTTCTCATGGTGCTTCAGGTGCAAGAAGTCTATACCTTGAAGAGGTTCGATCACTTGGTCGTCTATGATGTGAGGGGGCAGTCCGCCATAAATTTGGTCGGGCAGGAGACCAATCTGCTTTTCTGTGACTCCCTCTTGGCCCATAGTCCCGATAGGCAGCAGTTCCATTTACGGAACAATTGGAATCGACTCAATGCACCTGAACCTGATTTCATTGTTAGGGGCAGAGCAGATGGTTTGCACTATCTTGGAGATGCACTATTCGGCTACAAGGGCAGGACATTCTGCCGATTGGACCGTTCAGGACTCATGGATGAATTGGCGGAAGACAGCATTTCGGTCGATTATCTCATCCTGTCTTACTATCAGGGGATGAGACCTGAGAGGATCTTCAAAACCATCAAACCTTCCAAAGTGATCTTGGACAGCTCGATCAAAGGAAGGACTCTGTATAAAAGAACATCTCTCTCCCGATGTCCCTATGCATGCAGTGGCTGAAAAGGGATTTTATATGAGTAGCCTATGACCAAGCAAGAAAAAGTGGATTTTGTGATAGTGACATTGGAGGACCTTTACCCAGAGGTACCCGTGCCGCTCCATCATGTAGATGCATATAGCTTACTGATTGCCGTGCTGCTCTCAGCACAATGCACGGATAAGAAAGTCAATGAAATAACTCCTTTTCTCTTCCAAAAGGCGGACACTCCGGAGAAAATGATCAGACTCTCAGTGGATGAGATCAGAGAGATCATCAAACCCTGCGGGCTCTCCCCCGCCAAAAGCAAGGCCATACATGGCTTATCACACATCCTACTGGATGAACACGATGCTCAAGTTCCTTCGGATTTCGAGGCTTTGGAACGTCTGCCGGGTGTAGGCCATAAAACGGCAAGTGTGGTCATGAGTCAAGCCTTCGGAGTCCCAGCCTTCCCTGTGGATACGCATATCCATAGGCTCATGTACCGATGGAACCTGAGCACAGGTAAGAACGTAGAGCAGACTGAGAAAGACGCCAAGCGACTCTTTCCAAAGGAACTCTGGAACAAGCTCCATCTTCAGATCATCTTCTATGGCAGAGAATATTCGCCTGCCAGAGGATGGGACCTCCATAAGGACATCATCACTCGAACAATCGGAAGGCAGTCCCTTCTGAAAAATCTGATATAACGGGGATTCAGTTGAGATTCATGAGGACCTTCCCAAGTGAATACTGAGCTTTGGCTTTCCAGGACCTACTGTAATTCAGTATGGTCGAAAGGGTATTGGAATTAGGTCCTGGAGCATCTTTATACTCTCCAAGGATTCTATGCGTTTCCTCCTGCATCTCATTAAAATCATCAATAGTAAAAAGGGCCATATGCGCTATTTGAGTTTATTCCATTTAGGAACGTGATGCAGACACCAATATTGTCCAGGACATAAAAATCCCGCCCCGGATGAACCGAGGCGGGAATGATTACTAACCAAACTAAACAACCAAACGTCTTCAGTGCTTTTATGAGATGCTCAGTATCATCTTATGCTGTTCTGCCATCTTACGCATGTTGATGAGCGCATACCTCATTCGGCCTAAAGCAGTATTGATGCTGACATCTGTGGCTTCAGCGATTTCCTTGAAACTCATTTCATTATAATGGCGCATCATGACCACTTGACGCTGCTCTTCAGGAAGACGTGCTATCAACGAGCGGACGTCATCGAAAATCTGATCTTGTACCATCCTTTCATCCACATTCGGAAGCTCGCTTGAGATGATGGAGAACGGACTGAACTCCTCCGACTCCCTGACTTTTGGCATCTTCTTGTTCCTGCGAAAATGGTCGATGACCAAATTGTGTGCGATGCGCATCAGCCAAGGGAAGAATTTGCCTTCCTCATTGTATTTTCCTGCTTTCAAGGTGTTTACCACCTTGATCCAGGTGTCCTGAAAGATGTCATCGGCCAGTTCCCTATCCTTCACCTTGATGAGAATGTGGGTGTAGACCTTTTGTTTGTGTCTCTTGAGTAAGAATTCGAAAGCTGATTCCTTCCCAGCAAGATAGGAACGGACCAGTTCCTGATCGGAAATTTCTGAAGTGCGCATAAAGACCTCCTTTAAGTATTGATTGTAATCGATAAAAAAGTAGAGGTCTCTCTATGGGCTATGCGTTTTGATTGTTGTCCAACATGGAGCTAATAGCATTAACGCACATGTTGGAATAATATTGTCTTGTTACGGAATATATATTCCCTATACATACAAAGGTAGTAATAACCCTACCTGCTGTCAACGTTTGAGTAATTTCGCGAGTTAACGTTTGTTAAAGCCGCAAGCACTGTGCCAAGAGAAGCAAAGTCGATTAAAAAGGACATTAAGATAAAAGGTGCGCGGGTTCACAACCTGAAATCTGTGGACGTCACCATTCCTCGAAACAGATTGACCATCATCACGGGTCTCTCAGGAAGCGGGAAGTCTTCACTGGCCTTTGATACTCTTTATGCTGAGGGTCAGCGCAGGTATGTAGAGAGCCTTTCATCCTATGCGAGGCAGTTCTTAGGGCGCTTGGATAAGCCTGATGTGGATTCAATCGAGGGCATTGCACCGGCCATTGCCATCGAACAAAAGGTCATCTCAAGGAATAGCCGTTCCACGGTCGGTACCAGCACGGAGATCTACGACTATATGAAGCTCCTCTTCGCTCGTATCGGTCGTACCATAAGCCCCATTTCAGGTCAGGAGGTGAAATCGGATAGCGTGACGGATGTCGTTGATCACATCAGTACACTCCCTGAGGATGCGCGTTTCATGGTGGTTGTCCCACTGGAAAAAAGAACAGAACGTACGTGGAAACAGACGTTCGAAATGAGAGTTCAGCAGGGCTATCTCAGAGTCATCCAGAATGATGAAGTGAAGCGATTGGAGGATCTGAACGAGCCATCAGAAAAGGATGAGCTTTTGCTCGTTATCGATCGTCTGACCGCAGAACAGACGGAGGAGAATATATCTAGGATGGCGGATTCCATAGAGACGGCCTTCTTCGAGGGGCAAGGACTGATGAAGGTCGGAGACATAGGGAATTGGAAGACGTTCAGTGTGAGATTTGAAGCTGATGGGATGAGCTTCGAGAGGCCTTCCGTGCACTTTTTCAGTTTTAATAACCCTTTGGGAGCCTGTAAGGTCTGTGAAGGGTTTGGTTCGGTCATAGGCATCGATCCTGACCTGGTCATCCCGGACAAACGGCTTTCGGTTTTCCAAGAGGCGGTGGTCTGCTGGAAAGGTGAGGTGATGAGTGAGTGGAAACAGGAATTGATCAAACATGCTGACAAGTTCGATTTCCCCATACATCGGCCCATAGAGGATCTGACCCAAAAGGAGATAGACCTCCTTTGGAATGGGAATAAATACTTCGGAGGTATACATGCCTTCTTCCAGTATGTCGAGTCCAAGTCCTATAAAATCCAGTACCGCGTGATGCTCAGTCGGTATCGCGGAAAGACCCTTTGTCCTGATTGTAAGGGGAGTCGCTTGAGGAAGGATGCTGAATATGTCAAGATAGGGGGTGCCTCTATATCTGAATTAGGGGCGATGCCTGTGGATGAATGTCAAGCATTCTTCAACGGTCTTTTGCTTTCAGAACAATACCTGGCCATAGCGGACAGAATCCTTATGGAGATCAGGAATCGCCTAGATTATCTGGTGAATGTCGGCCTTGGTTACCTCACTCTTTCCCGTATGAGCAACACCCTTTCAGGAGGGGAATCCCAGCGCATCAATCTAGCCACTTCTTTAGGAAGCAGCTTGGTAGGAAGTCTTTACATCTTGGATGAACCCAGTATAGGGCTCCATTCGCATGACACCGCCCGCTTGGTGAAGGTGCTTAAAGGGCTGCGTGACCTCGGGAACACCGTCATTGTGGTAGAGCATGATGAGGACATCATTCGAGCTGCCGACTACTGTGTGGACATGGGACCCGAGGCCGGGCGGAATGGAGGTGAGTTGGTATTCTCCGGCCTGCCCGAAGAGTTGCTGAAGAAGGCCAGAGGATTGACAGCGGAATACATGCGTGGTGAACGGCAGATCTCCTGGCCTGAAAAGAGGAGGCCTTGGAAACATGCAGTCAAGGTGGTTGGTGCAAGGGAGAACAATCTGAAGAACTTGGATGTCGAGTTTCCTCTGGATGTCATGGTCGCAGTGACAGGTGTCAGTGGATCGGGTAAGACCTCTCTTGTGAAAGATATCCTCTATCCAGCGATGAGCCGATTGATAGGTGGGGTGGTCTCCCATATAGGGTCTCACAAGCACCTGGACGGAGAATACTCACGCATCCAGCACTTGGAGATGGTGGACCAGGACCCCATTGGGCGATCGTCCCGCTCCAATCCCGCGACCTATGTGAAAGCCTTTGATGATATAAGAGCCCTGTTCGCTGACCAAAGGCAAGCGATAGCACGAGGCTATAAACCTTCCCATTTCTCTTTCAATGTGCCGGGAGGCCGCTGTGATACTTGCGAAGGAGAGGGCGAAGTGAGGATAGGGATGCAGTTCATGGCCGATGTGACCTTGCTCTGCGAGACGTGTAAAGGGAAACGCTTCAAGAATGAGATACTGGAAGTCACCTATAAGGACAAGTCCATTGCAGACGTGCTCGCCATGACTATTGATGAGGCCGTGGATTTCTTCAATGAGGAGAAAGGGCTTCCGGCCAAAGTAAGGGAGAAGATTCTTCCTTTACAAGAAGTAGGGTTGGGTTACATAGGCCTAGGACAATCCTCGAGTACTTTGAGTGGAGGAGAAGCCCAGCGTGTGAAACTGGCCTTCTTCCTGATCAAACGGAACATTAATTCCAGAACTCTCTTCATCTTCGATGAACCGACTACCGGGCTGCATTTCCATGATGTGTCCAAACTCTTGAAGGCCTTGAATGCATTGATCGATCAAGGACACTCTGTCATCCTCATCGAACACAACCTGGATATGGTGAAAAGCTCTGATTGGGTCATCGATCTTGGACCTGGGGGAGGAAAGGATGGAGGCACATTGGTCTTCCAAGGCACCCCCGAGGCTATGATAGAGAAAGGGGAGGGGCTTACGTCTAAATACCTGAAGGCTAAATTGAATACAGACCGAGTCGCTACTACTTGAACTGAAGGTCGTAGAGGCGTTTGTACATGCCGCCCGTTTCTAGCAGCTCTTCATGCTTACCCTGTTCCACAATCCGTCCTTTATCCATGACATAGATCATGTCAGCCCGTTTAATAGTGGAGAGTCTATGAGCAATGACGATGGAGGTCCTTCCGCGGGTAATGTACTCCTGAGCCCTCTGTATCAAGGCTTCACTTTCTGAATCGATGGAGCTTGTGGCCTCATCCAAGATGAGGATATCCGGCTGATGGACATAAGCCCTGATGAATGAGATCAATTGGCGCTGACCTACGGATAATAGTCTTCCTCTTTCAGCTACCTGGGTCTGGTATTGCAAAGGCAGTCGCATGATGAATTCATGAGCTCCTACGGCCTTGGCGCCTTCAATGACCTCCTCGGTACTGATGTTCGGATTGCCTAAAGTGATATTCCCTTCAATGGTATCCGAATAAAGGAACACATCCTGCTGAACCACGGCTAGATGACTTCTTAGATGGCTTGGCTCGATGCTACGGATGTCAACCCCATCCAACAATACTCTCCCCTTTTGGAATTCATAGAATCTGCCGATGAGGTTGATGATGCTGGTCTTTCCTGCACCAGTAGAACCCACCAAGGCCACATTCTGACCTTTCTTCACAGTCAGGCTTATGCCTTTCAAAACGAAATCCTCTTCATTGTAGGCTAACCAAACATCGTCAAAGACGATATCACCACTTAAGGCAACATCCGTTCTATTCTCAGTGCCTTCCAATTTGGCTTCTGTATCAAAGACTTCCATGACCCGCTCCGCACCTACCATCCCCATCTGCAATACATTGAATCGATCGGCCAATTGTCGGATAGGACGATATAACATATGGATGTATAGAGTGAAGGCAAACACATCTCCGATCAAGGAATATGGGTCGGGTTCATGACCCACAGCCCTCATGCCATAGAGGATAAGAAAGGCCATGGAGATGGAGCTGAGTATCTCCACTACTGGAAAGAAGATGCTGTAGGCCCACACAGAGTCGATATGGGCCTTCCGATGCTCAGCATTGATGACTTTGAACCTGCGTTCCTCCTCTTCCTCACGACCAAAGACCTGCACGATGGACATCCCTTGAATATGCTCCTGAACAAAGGTGTTGAGTCTTGAGACTTGTGTCCTTACCTTCTTGAAGGCTTTCTCAATGGCGTTCTTGAAGAGCCGTGTCGCGAAGAGCAGAATGGGAACAGGGATGAGCACCACCAAGGTGAAGACCCAGTTCAGATAGAACATGAACCCTATAACAATGAGGAGTTTCAATATATCCCCGAAAATGATGAGGATACCAGATGCGAAGACCTCAGAGATGGTCTCTATGTCAGATACGGCCCGAGTGACCAATCGACCGATGGGAGTCTTATCGAAGTAGCGGAGACGGAATCCGGAAAGGTGCCTGAAAAGCTTTATGCGGATATCCAGAATGACATTCTGACCCAACATGTTGGCGGAGTAGGTCTGATAGAATTGTAGGATGGACTCAGCGACCAGGAGGGAGACGATGAGAAGGGTCCAATTCAACAGACTCTGGGCGTCACCAGCGCGTATAGGCCCTTGGATCATCTGGTCGATCAAGAAAGGTCTCAAAGGTCCCAAAATCGCCAGGAGGATGATGAGGCTCATCGTCCCTATAACCCTTGACCGATAGGGTGCAGCAAAGGACATCATTCGTCTGAACAAGCCCATGTCAAAGGCCTTTCCACTCACACTACTCGCCATGGTGCTGAAGGTATGGATAATCGATTCTGTACAAGTATAGCCCTTGTGCTGGGGCGGAGGTACCCGCCTTGCTTCTGTCTTTGGACAATATTACCTCTCTGAATGCGTCAAGGTCCAACTTATGTTCTCCCACTTCCACCAAGGTGCCTACGATAGCTCTGACCATATTCCTCAGAAAGCGATCGGCTACTATGGTGAATACCCATTCATCCTCAAGAAAGGTCCAAGAGGCTTTTTTCAGGTCGCAGATTGACGTCTTCTGATCGCTATGGGTTCGCGCAAAGGCTTCAAAGTCCTTCTTCCCGATCAACTCCTGCGCAGCTTCCTGCATGGCCTCCTGGTCCAGATTCTTGCGAAGGAGATAACTACGGCCATAAGAGAAGGCATCTTTTTTCCGGTGGATGAAATAGCGGTATTCTCTGGCCGTGGCATCGAATCGGGCATGGGCTTTTTCATGTACAGGAATGATCTCATGGATAGCAATATCAGGGGGAAGGGTCTGGTTCCATCTGAAACGTACTGTTTCCAGATCCAATCCCGCTTCCAGATCCACATGCAGGTAATATTCCTTCGCATGGACGCCCGTATCGGTTCGGCCACATCCAATGACATAGGATGGGGTCCGGAGGATGGTGCTCAATGAATCTTCGATGACTTGCTGAACGCTCATCGCATTCTTCTGCCGCTGCCAGCCGTGGTAAGCTTGGCCATCATAGGCGAGTTTCACAAAGTATCTGGGCATGGGGTGCAAAAATAGGAACATAGAAAGGCGATATCTTCGACCAATGAAGAGAATCGGTCTCCTGTCTGACACTCACTCTCATATGGATGAGCGTATCCTGTTTCACTTGAAGGAGGTGGATGAGATATGGCATGCGGGTGATATTGGGGACTTGAGTGTGACGGATGCTTTAAAGGCAGTGGCTCCGCTCAGAGCGGTCTATGGCAATATCGATGGAGCGAAGATCAGGGCAGAATTCCCATTGCATGACAAGTTCATGGCGGAGGGATTGCGTGTGTGGATGACACACATAGGTGGACGACCTGGTAAGTATGACCATAGGATCCGTGAAGCCATCTTCGCGGCTAGACCCGACATCTTTGTATGTGGACACTCTCACATCTGTATGGTCAAGGCGGATAAAAGCATCGGGGGTATCTACATGAATCCTGGGGCTGCGGGAAGGCATGGGTTCCATCACATAAGGACGCTCTTGAGATTCAATGTTGATGGGCGGATGGTACAGGACTTGGAAGTCATTGAACTAGGGAAGAGAGCGAAATGAAAAAAGCCACCCCGAAACACTCGGGATGGCTTCTCAGATTCTTATGGAGCGGTATTACTGCTTGATGAGGCGTTGAACGTTCACCACGTCATTGACCATGATTTCTACAAAGTAGAGGCCATTTTCCAGTCCGGTCAGATCCAATTCCACTCTGTTGCTGAAGTTGGACTGCAACTGGGCTACAGTAGCTCCAAT
>JAQCAN010000255.1 GCA_027621335.1 Bacteroidota bacterium | reverse complement strand
GCGTGAAGACCAGGAACATGAAGATGCCTGAGACCAAGAAGAACATGCCGTAGCTTCCACTGTTGACCATATTGTCCAAGTGCCAGCCCTCGAAGAAATAATAATTCAGAGGCCACATGTTCTTGATGTCCTTGCTGAAATAGGCCGTATCTGAGTTAAGTCCTTCCAAGATTTCAGGGATGAAATACGCCAAGAAGAACTGAGACAGCATCACTACGATGGTGCGGATGCGCTGATAGCGGTTATGGCGGTACTTGTAAATGAATTTCACTCCAAGAGATAAAATAGCCACCGTATAGAGCGTGCCGTAAACAAACCATTGCGAGGCAGGAACGTCCTTTAAAGCCATGCTCAGCGGGTCGAACAGGGCTACAAGTCCGGTATTCACCTGACCATCTTGTCCGAGCCCCAGAATAGCAGGGAACCAATAGAGCAGAACATAAAAGCCCGTGAGCAGTATGCCGATGGACCAGCCCACGACACCCCTGCCTGTCAGGCTATCGAACCAGACGCCATTATTCTTGATGCCCTCAGAGGTGTTCTTGTACGCAGCTAAGCCAAAGACAATCCCTCCTGACAGCATGGTCAATAAAGAGATCGTAAGGAATAAAGGCGCATCGACCTCTACCCCGAAGAAAGCCAAGAACAGAATGCCGACTCCGATGAGTCCTAGAGCCACACCAATTTTTTGACCTCTATTCAGACTTGCTGGGTGCGGTTGTGAGAGGGAAAGGGACGGATCATGTGGCATGCTCATATTCCAAAAATTCGTTTTAGGCTGCGTTTCTTCAATTCGATTTTTCGGCCACTGTGCTCCTCATAGGCACTCACCATCTCAGCTTCGAAACCTTTATAGAATTCAGGGTCGAAATTGGCATCTCGCATGTGGCTTATGACATGGTCCGCGGTTTGTTCTTTGTTCAACCAACGGTCCAATGTATCATGTCTGAGGCGGATCCCAAAGGCGTTCACACCGATGAACTTCAGGCTGTCTTTTTGATAATTCAATCGGATACTTCGTTTACCATCTTGATGTTCCCAATAGAAATGAACTTCTCCCTCTCTAGGCTCTGGAAAGACCCAACCGTAAGTCTGATATTCGATATCGAGGAACTTTGCAGAATTGAACCAATGTCCCGGTTGATAGGCCAAAGGGGTTCCGTTCAAGGTCCTGGCCAAGGTCTCTCCCATGATGCGCCCAGTGTACCAGACCTGTTCCAAGGCTCGTCTTCCGGCCACAGGTTCCCTGAATTGGACACAATCGCCCGTTGCATAAACCTCCGGGAGGTTGGTTCTCAGGAATGGATCGACCAGAATGCCTCGGTCGGTTTCCAATTCGGTCCCTTTCAAGAAACCGATATTCGGACTTACCCCTGCCGTGAGGCCGACCAATTGACATTCGATGATTTCTCCATTCTTGATTCTCACACCTTTGACCTTTCCAGATTCGTCAGGCAGAATCTCTTCCAACTCGCTCTCCACCCTGAGGTCTATGTGATGCTCGGCCATGTGGCGCATGATCATCTCTGATTCCTCTTTAGGAAGGATATTTCCCCAGAAATGGCTCTCCCTGACCAGGAAGGTCACGGGAATACCTCGGGTCAAAAGCATCTCGGCCATTTCAATACCGATCAGGCCTCCTCCTACCAAGACAGCCCGTTTCACCCGTTGGGGCTCCCCATAAGGATCGGTATTCGCCTCCAATTGTTCCAAGTCCTGATAACTATATAACCCTTGCACACCACTCAGGTCCTGACCTGGCCAGCCGAACTTGTTCGGCTTGGAACCTAAAGCCAAGACCAATTGGTCATAGGCCATGGTCTCCCCTCCTATCATCAGCAAGTGTTTGGATTGGAAGTCGATGGACTCCACATAAGCTCTCTTCAGTTCGATGCGATTCTTGCTCCAGAAAAAGTCTTCATAGGGTTTGGTATCCTCATAGCGCATGTGGCCCATATAGATGTACATGAGGGCAGTACGTGAGAAGAAATGATCGGTCTCCGCGCTGATGACGGTGATCTTCCGCTGACTGTCGAGCTTCCTCAAGTGCCGAGCAGTTGTGATTCCGGAGATGCCATTTCCTATGATAACAGTATGGGCCATAAGTGCTTCAGGCTTTTTTTCAGTTGAAAAATACTGACGGGGGTCTGATTTCAAATCTAAGGGCAATCTAAGAATTAGAATATGAGAGACGGAAGGATAGTTTTGATCGACCTTTTAGTGATATTTGAAAGCCATGCTCAAGAGTCCAGTCAGTCCCTCCTTTTCCTGTCTTTCCTACACTGGCCTTTATGTGGTCCTCCTTCCCTTATGGGTGGTCTTCTTGAGTTCTTGTGCCAGCATGAATCCTGAGAGGACCTTGAAGATCAAAGGCGTTTCCTTGGAAAGCCCAGCACGCCCCATCGACCCATCCACCATGACGGATATCAAGAGTATCGGCTCTAGTCATGTGTCCATCATGCCCTATGCCTTCATGAAGACCTTGGACTCGGATTCTATCCTCTACAACTTGGATTGGCAATGGTGGGCCGAGCGGGAAGAAGGTGTGAGGGTGCTCATCGAACAAGCACATGATCAAGGCATACAGGTCATGATGAAGCCCCATCTGTGGATCGGGCATGGCGAGTATACGGGAGATATCCATCACAGCGACCCCGACAAACTTGAGCGATGGAAGGCCTCTTATGAGGAATACATCCTCTTCTATGCTCACATAGCTGCAGAGATGGACGTCTCGATCATCTGCATCGGCACAGAGCTATGTGCTATGGTCCCTGGCGAAGAGGCCTATTGGAAAAAGCTTGTGGAGGATATCCGTGCGTTTTATCCAGGAAAATTGACCTACGCGGCCAATTGGGATTGTTATCGGGATTTTCCCTGGGACATTGGTTTGGACTTTATCGGTATTGATGGGTATTTCCCCTTGAGCGTGCCATCAGGTGCAGATGAAGCTCAGGTGGTGGCGGCTTGGGAACCTTGGAAAGCTGAGATGGCCGCCTATAGCCAGGAACAAGGTCTGGACATCCTCTTCACTGAGTTCGGCTACCGAAGTGAAGTGCATGCCTTGGACGAACCATGGGCTCAGCACCATGGCGGAGAGGTCTCCTTTGAAATACAGGCTTTAGGCTATCGAAGCTTTTTCAAAGCCATATGGAATGAACCTTGGATGGCGGGGATGTTCATCTGGAAGTGGCACGCCCCAGATCATTTGGCCAGAAAGGACGATACACGTTTCAGTCCACAAGGTAAACCCGCACTAGAGGTCATCAAAGAAGGATTCAAGTGATCAGGCGCAATTCACGCAGAAGGGACTTTCAGGCATGAGAAGAAGGCGTCCCATGGGAATCTCAGTACCGCAA
>JAQCAN010000254.1 GCA_027621335.1 Bacteroidota bacterium | reverse complement strand
GGTCCCAAAGCGCAAAAGTAAGCCTGCATTGGCTCCCACTTGTAAAAAATACGGCCCGGAGAGTGAATCGGGAGGTATGTCGATGTAAGTCGCCCGATTATGGATAACATCGGCCCCTAGGGAATAGGACAATTTATCAGACAAGGGCTTCTCCCATTTCGCCCGGACTTCCTGGACCCCATGGAGGTTGTCCAAGAAGGAATCGGATTGGCGCATGGCCAAGGCCAAGGTCAGTGAGAATTGAGAACTTGGCAGGACATCTGGGAATTCAGTTTCCAGGAGCGGCCTATGCTCTCTGTTCAATCGGAACCCCAAGGTAAAGTCGGCTGTCGCCATGTTCACCCCTAGATTGGGCAGTTGCAAGGCCGCATTGGAGGCATGGGTCATTGAGATACCGGCAGAGCTCACCCATCTTCCAACACTCTTTCTGTAAGTCAATGACATGAGTATGTTGTAGTTCACATGACTCCCAATGGCCGTATTGAACATATTCTCCCTGCGGTCATAGATCTTGGTTACATAAGCGAAGCCTATGCCCATTCGGAGCATCAGCCCTGCATCTACCGTTCCTGCCAAAGGGAGGGTGACGTGAGGATAGAGTGCGATGAGATCCCCCAGTTCTCTCTCATTCCCCATATCCATGTAGAACAGACTGATGCCTTTCAAAGGACCTTTGTACCCATGGTGCCAAGCCTTCGAGCCATCCACCCTTGCTGAATAGCCAAGCTCCAAGAAGTTCGTGTGACCTGTGAGCAGTTGAGGAAGTGTGTTGCGGTGGGGAATGAAGAAGCCGTGTCCTCCGCGTGCCTCTATCCATCGGTCGGATTGCCCTTGCCCGATGAGTCCAAGTGACAAGAAAAGGATGAGAAGAAGACCTTTCATAGCGCCCACGAAAGTACATCTTGCAACAGATTCCTTGATGCATCAGAGGCTGGCTTTGTCACTGAACTCCTTTCAGCAAGAGTTCCGACCTTAGCCTGAGAAATAGAGCTATGTCAAGAGAGAAAGAAAAAGAAGCCTTCGGACGGCTATTGGACATCATGGACGACCTGAGGGCCAAGTGTCCGTGGGACATGAAGCAGACCATGGAGAGCCTCCGGCACCTGACCATTGAGGAGACTTATGAGCTGAATGATGCCATCTTGGAAGAGAACCTGGATGAAATCAAGAAGGAGCTCGGAGACATCCTTCTGCACATCGTCTTCTATGCCAAGATAGGATCGGAGAAGAAGAGCTTCGGAATGACCGAAGTCATCGATGGAATCTGTGAGAAATTGATCAGCCGGCATCCGCATATCTATGGTGATGTCGTAGTGGCTGATGAAGAGGAAGTGAAGGCCAATTGGGAGAAATTAAAATTGAAGGAGGGTAAGAAATCCGTTCTGGAAGGCGTACCCAGTTCTCTACCCCCACTGGTGAAAGCCCTTCGTATTCAGGACAAAGTCCGTGGTGTAGGATTCGACTGGGACCATAAAGGTCAGGTCTGGGAGAAGGTGAAAGAAGAGATGCAGGAACTGCATGAAGAAGTGGAGCGAGAATCTGATAAGGTCGAAGATGAATTCGGGGATGTCCTGTTCTCGCTGGTCAACTACGCCCGCTTCCTAGGTCTCAATCCAGATGATGCTCTGGAGCGCACCAACAGGAAGTTCATCCGAAGATTCCAATACATGGAAAAAGCAGCTGCCGAGGATAAGCGTCAATTAAGTGAAATGACCTTGGAGGAGATGGATGTGTATTGGGAGGAAAGCAAAGGTCAGTAGGCGTGTAGAAGGAATAAGAAAACTAGTCCCACCAGATCAATTTCTTCCTTTCAAATGTAAGATCAATCTAGGCGAGCGTATCTCATCAAATGGGTTCAAATGATAGTCCCCAAAGGTCTGGACCAGTTTGAGGTCTGCTTTTTCAATCAACACGTTGAAGTCATCAAGAGTCAGAGCTTGAACCGATTCAGAAAAGTTGAGTTCCTGATCACCATCACTGACAGTGATCTCTTTGATAATGCATCCGTCTCTGAATGACTTGGAGGTAAAGAATTCCACTCCTTGCCGACTGATGTGTTCTTTCTTGTCAATGACGGTCAAGGCTTTCTTGACATTCAGGTAATCAATGAGGACATGGCCACCTTCCTTAATGACCTTTTTCATAGCCCCTAGTACTTTCAGATTCTCCACGCTGGATTCGAAATACCCAAAGCTGGTGAAGAGATTGAACACCACATCGTAACCATCTTCCTTATAGGGCACCCTCATGTCCCATTGTTCGAAATGAAGGGTATCGTTATTGTAGTGGATGAGTGAATCAATGCTGTTCTGAGAGAGGTCCAATCCGGTGACGAGGAAGCCCTTACTGGCGAGGTGGAGGGAGTGTCTTCCCCTGCCGCAGGCCAGGTCCATGACTTTATCGCCATTTTTAAGCCCTAGGGCCGTAACAAGCCGATCGATGAAAGCTGAGGCCTCTTTATGGTCTCGGTTGGCATAGAGTATATGGTAATACGGAGTATCGAACCAGGTCTGGAACCAGGGGCTATGTGTATCTATGGCGTTCATTCTTGCACTCCAAGCATATTGGCTTGCATAATTAGGCAATATGACAGAGTATGCCTTTCGTTTTCAGTATTTTCAGGTGAACAATATCCCAGCACCCATGATATATCATATATCGACAGCCAATCTCCTCATTATTCCCTTGCGCTTCAGAGCCCACTTCCATACCATCAATGATCTCAGTTTGCACCTAAGCCACTAAGACTTTCTGCAAAATTCAATCGCCTGTACCTTTAAATTCTCTCGCCAGCATGCCGTCTGGTGCTTGTTCATCAATAGAAATTCAAGCCCATGGCTTATCCCCAAAAAAACCCCCTGACCACTTCCCCTTCCATCACATGCTTCAAATGCCTATTTTTAGTGGAACCAATACTTTCCAATATGAACCTCCCAACTCCCAACTCCCAACTCCCAACTCCTCACACTCTTCTTCATCCTGTTCTCGTTCTCATCGCTGAATGCCCAGGTCTATAAATCAAATGACGAAATGGGTTTTGAAGCGCAGTATGAGCTTTTCCTAGAGAGTGTCACCTGCACTGCACCTGAGCGGGTCCTTGATCACCATGTCATCTCGGGTGCTGCTATCCCCCTTCCTGGCTTTGGCATGAATGGGAAGATCGCCTGTCCTGCGGACGAACCTTCATGGGTAGATGACGTGCACTTTGGAATTCCTGCATTCCGTGAGGCCATCTCCTATATGGGTTTGGATAATCTGCGATTTCCCGGAGGAACGATCGCCAACAGCTTCTGCCTGTATCCCCGCAGATTGACCTTTGCTAGTAACATGCTTCAGGAGGACTATTACTTCATAGACCAGGACAGGATGCTTA
>JAQCAN010000253.1 GCA_027621335.1 Bacteroidota bacterium | reverse complement strand
TTTACCGTGAATCCTTTAAATACATTACGATCATGAGACTACCCATACTGTTATTGGCCTTATCAGTCAGCGCAACCATGCTGGCCCAGAAGAATGTCAATATTCCACAACATTTGAATGTCGCAGTGCCAGCGAACAAGGCATTGACCGGTTTTGATAGCGACCTTATTCAGAAGGACAGAACAGCCCCTCATAAGCCCATCACAGGGCCAAGTGTCCTTCAAAAGAACAATGACCTCTCAGAGACCATTCTTGGTGCAACGACCTATGATCTGCAATCAAACGGGTCAGTTCAGAACCGTTTGATCTATGATGGAACAACGCGTGCGGCTGCTTGGACCTTCAGTGAGTTGACGCCTCCAGCTTCTCCGGACAGAGGGACTGGATACGGTTGGGATGATGGTGCCGGCTGGTCTGTGAATGAGGAGAGTCTGGAGTCCATCCGGACTGGATGGCCTTCTTTGCTCAAAACAGCGGGCGGAAGGGAAGTGATCACCAACCATAACAGCACGGGTTCATTCAATTTCATTTACCGTGATGCGGGCACTGAGGCCTGGACGGAAGAGTTCATTCCATCGGCTTTGGGTGATGAAGGCTGGCTTCTCTGGGGAAGGGCAGTAGCCGGTGGATCGGATGGCAACTCCATCCACCTCATTGGAATCACTGCTCCTGTGGCCAACGGGGGAACCATCCAGTTGGAACAGGATGGGGCTTTCTTGTATTGGAGGTCACAGGACCAAGGGGAGACTTGGGACATTCAGGATTTCCAGATCGAAGGAGTAGGTTCTGATTTCTTCACCTCTTTTACAGGTGATGCATATACCATCATTTCAGATGGGGATGAAATTGCAATTGCCTGTTTCGGTGACTTTGCGGACACATTCGTGCTTCGTTCCAGTGACAATGGAGACACATGGACCAAAACGGTCATCTATGATTTCCCAGTCGATCTCTATGACGAGTCGGAAATCATCGACCTTGATGAAGATGGTTTTGCGGATACACTAGAAAGTTCTGATGGAGCAGGGGCGCTTTTGTTCGATAGCAACGGTCAGCTGCATGCCGTTTTCGGTAACATGCGTTATCTGGATGAGGATCTTGGGGATGGCACTTTCAGTTATTTTCCTGCCACTTCGGGAATGTATTATTGGAATGAGAGCATGGGAGCGAATAGCGCAGGGATCACCTTCGACCTATATGATGTGGATGGGGATGGCTTCGTGTTTGGTCCAGCAACGAACTTCCCAGCTTATCAGTTCAGCTTGAATGGCATGCCAAGCATGGCAAAGGACGATAATGGCAACATCTACTTGGTCTATTCAGCCATGGTGGATAATGTGTTTGAAGATGGTACTGGAGTGAACTACCGTCATATCTATGTCACCAGCTCCCCTGATGGTGGCGAAACTTGGATGGGACCTTATGATGTGAGCCCTGAGGATCCAGAGGAAGAAACCGACCAAATCGAGTGCGTCTATCCTTACGTGTATCCTGAAGTCATAGATGGTAGTTTGGCCATCCTTTATCACAGGGATTATGGCACAGGTCTAGTCGTGAGGAGCGATGAGACCATAGATAGTGATAATTCGGTCATCTACTTGGAAGTGACCGTAGATGAGGTATTGGGTATAGAGGAGAGCCAAGTGGACAGCCCATTCACATTATTCCCCAATCCTAACAGTACAGGCAACATGACCATAGTTGGAGTGGATGGCAACTATCAATTCTACGTAACGGATATTCTGGGCAAGCGTGTCTCTGAGGGTCGCGTACAATCAGGTCAGAATACATTGGATATCAATGGTTTATCTGAAGGTATTTATCAAATGATATTCATCGATGGAGAACGTTTCTTCGTAGAGAAGTTCATGGTCAACTAAGGACTTGAAACGTAAGTGATAAGAAGGCGACCCTTAGTCGGGGTCGCCTTTTTTATTTTAACTTGAATCGCTGAATAGCGCTCATTTTCTATTGAACAAGCAAGGCATGAGCCCCTGATTATCCTGTTTTTGGGATAAGTCCCGTGAAAAACTAGACGAACCTTTGATAATTCAGGGGTTTATGTTCAAGAATAACTTGTAGCTTTGAGAACATTGATTCTCAACCTTTAAAACAGATAAACATGATAAAATCTATACTTAATCTAGCGGTGCTGATGCTGTGCGGAGTGATGGCTTCAGCACAGGTATCGTTCTTTGTTGAGGCTCCATCTCCGAATGAAGGTGGATATGAGATCAGCTTTGCTGACGCAGGTACTGACTGGGGAGTTCCTGATATGACCGATCCAGCGAATGTGGTCACTGGGACGATGTGTCTTGCTGAAGACTCCTTGGCATGTGAGCCATTGACCAACGGACCTGACCTTGATGGGAAGATCGCAGTGGTCTATCGCGGTGCTTGTGAGTTCGGTGCTAAGGCATTGGCTGCTCAGAATGAGGGAGCCATCGCTGTGATCATTGTGAACCACTCACCAGGGGTCATCCCAATGGGTGGAGGTGCAAATGGGGGGGCAGTGACCATTCCTGTCATCATGATCTCCAATTCTGATGGGGCTTTGCTCTATGATGACATCGCTTCATGCAGTGCTACAGCTATCATCGGTAACCTCAATGGTTTCTTCCCGAACAACCTGAGAATGAACAATAGCAATATCCTGAGGCCTAGGAATACTGGTAACTTGGCTGCGCTTTGTCAGGACGAGACAGAATTCTCTGTTGAGATGGGAGCTTGGGTATACAACTTCGGTCAAGAAGACGAGTCGAATGCAGTATTGAACGTCACCATCGGATTCGAAGGAAGCGAAATCTATAATGAGGATTCTGCTCCTACAACTATTGCAGCTCAGGATAGCGCTTATATCTCCTTGCCGACCTTTTCTCAATCTTCATATCCTGAGGGTATTTATTCCATGAATTACACCATCACTGGTGCTGGAGACGATGATTTTACTGCTGACAATGTGGTAAATGCAGACTTCCAGATGGGCAACGCATATTCATATGGACGTTTGGATGCGAATGGTGTAGCATCTCCAACCAACTACACCAGCGCTGGTGGAGCGATAGGAGTGAGGAACACCTGTATCTTCTTCTCTGACCCTAACGCTTCACGAGTTGAGTTGACTTCATTCTCTATCTCGGGCACTCACTTCACTGAGACCATTGCTGACTATGAGGTCGAAGTGACCGTATACGAATGGTTGGATGAATACGCAGGGACTGCTACTACCTTTACCAACTTGGATGTATTAGATAGTGATAGCTATACTTTCGCTGAGGAGGACATGAACCAAGTGGTGACTATTGTGTTTGGTTCTCCTGTAGAATTGGATGATGACCAGAACTACTTGTTCTGTATCACTAATGAGAATGATGGA
>JAQCAN010000018.1 GCA_027621335.1 Bacteroidota bacterium | reverse complement strand
CTACTCGGAATGTTGGGAGTAAAGCGCAGATAAAAGATGCACCGAACTATGACCTTCTTTCTAGCTCTATTCCTGCTCATCAGTTGTGTGGAGACTGACCATACCACTGAAGGAAAGCCGACTTTACTTCCAGAGTCCTGGACCATTGCCTTCTATAATGTGGAGAACCTCTTCGATGTGGTGGATGACCCCAAGACCTCAGACGAAGACTTCACGCCCAATGGAAAGCTCCAATGGTCAGAAGGACGCTTGGAGCAGAAGGTGAAAAACCTGTCCACTGTGTTCCAAGCGATGGGAAAGGACCATGATCCACCCTTGATCATCGGGCTGGCCGAGGTGGAGAATGAGGATGTCGTGGAGCTTTTAGGAAGGACCATTCGTCCTGCAACCTATGGCATCGTGCACAAGGACTCTCCAGATAATAGGGGAATCGATGTGGCATTGCTTTATGACGTGCGCTATTTCAAAGTCAGCAATAAGGCCTTTTATTCCATCGAATTCGATGAAAAGAACTACACCTCCCGAGACATCCTCTATGCTGAACTCATCTCTTTAAAGGGAAAGGAGACCTTGCATTGCTTTGTCAACCACTGGCCTTCAAGAAGAGGAGGCTGGCAGGAGACCGAAGTGCGTAGGATGCAAGCAGCCGGTACTTTGAAAACGCAGGTGAATATCCTCTTGAAGAAAGACCCTGAGGCTCAGATCATCATTATGGGAGATTTCAACGACTACCCTGATAACCGAAGTTTGACCACCTCGCTGGGCGCAGTGGTGCATGATAGTCCAGTAGAACAAGAACTCATCAACCTGGCCTTCGATCTGCACGCCTCTGGGAAAGGCACTTATAATTACCAAGGTGATTGGGGCATGCTCGATCAGGTCATTATCTCTGATGCTCTGATAAAAGCCGATGGCATCCAAGTGATGGAAGGTACCTTGGACGTCTTCCAAGAGGACTTCATGATGTACTATGACAAGAAGTACAAAGAATACTATCCGAACAAGACGTATGGAGGCGACCGTTATTTTGGTGGATACAGCGACCACCTTCCTCTTCGTTTGAATGTGCGAACCAACCCAAGACCATAGGATTATGAAGCGATTCGATTTCAAGACCCTCCTTCCTCACCTCCTAGCGGTTCTGCTTTTTGCAGTTCTCGCAGGCATCTACTTCGGACCAGAGTTACAGGGTAAGAAACTGGCTCAGAGCGATATCACCCAGTTCAAAGGGATGTCTAAAGAGATCATGGATTACCGCGAAGCTACTGGGGAAGAAGCCCTTTGGACGAACCGCATGTTCGGTGGAATGCCTGCCTACCAGATCTCTGTGAAGTATCCCAAACCAGTTCTAGGGCCATTGGATTCCCTATTCAAGTTGTTCTCCAAAGGCGGATTCGGAACGGTCTTCCTGTACATGATCGGCTTCTACATCCTGATGATGAGCCTACGCATCGACCCATGGCTGGCTATCCTAGGATCCATTGCCTACGGGTTCTCTTCCTATTTCTTCATCATCTTAGAGGCTGGGCATACGTCAAAGGCCTTTGCCATAGGCTATATGCCTGCAGTCCTCGGTGGCTTCATCCTACTCTTCCAACGGCATAAGTACCTCTTGGGTTCAGTTGTGACGGCCCTATTCCTCGGATTGCAGTTGATGAGCAATCATCCGCAGATCACTTATTATATGTTGCTCTGCATCCTCATCCTTGGGCTCTTCTTCTTAGTGGATGCGTTCAAGGAGCAGACATTGCCGCATCTGTTCAAAGCCTCTGGCTTGTTCATTGTTTCAGCTCTTTTAGCCTTGGGCATGTCCGCCACCCGATTCTTGACTACCGCGGAGTATGCACCATCCACCATACGAGGAGCTTCGGAATTGAGCACGGAGGCGGGCAAGAAGAGCAGTGGTCTGGACTTCGACTATGCGACACAGTGGAGCTATGGCATCGGAGAGACCTGGACCCTATTAGTTCCAAATTTCAAAGGAGGAGGGTCAGGCGCGATCGGGAATAACGAGACCGCGATGGAAGCCGTTTCCGGTGCGAACAAACAGAGCATTCAAGGCAGCGTGGACCAATACTGGGGGGATCAACCTTTCACAAGCGGACCCGTCTATGCTGGAGCTGCGGTCTTCCTCCTCTTCCTCTTGGCCCTTTGGCTGGAACGTGGCCCCTTGAAGTGGGGACTATTGGCTGCGGCTATCCTGGCCATCCTCCTCTCTTGGGGAAAGAACCTGCCAGGATTCACGCAGTTCTTCATGGACTATTTCCCTATGTACAACAAGTTCAGGGCGGTCTCGATGACCTTGGTCATCGTTGAACTCGTGCTGCCTTTATTGGCGATTCTCGGGCTCCATCGCTTGATCCAAGAAAGGGATATAGTGAAGCTGAATATGAAGACTTTCTACGCCATCAGCGGAGGCCTCCTAGCTCTTCTGTTGCTGATGTACGTGACCCCTACCCTTTTTACGGATTTCTTTAAAACTGGAGAACTCGATAACTACAGCAAACAGCTAAGCGCTGCAGGTTTCAAGGAAGTGCAGATGAATGGTTTCTTGGATGATATGGAGGCTGCCCGCATGGCCATCTTCAAAGCCGATGTTCTGCGTTCCTTCTTCATCATCCTCATCAGTGCAGCTCTGCTATGGGCCTTCATTACCGACAAGATAAAATCTCAGGTCCTTGTCATCGCATTGGCCTTGATCACCTTGATGGACCTCTGGTCGGTGGACAAGCGTTATGTGAACGATGAGAGTTTCGTGTCCAAGCGAGACTTGGCTTCACCTTTCCAAGAAAGCCGAGCTGACAAGATCATCAAGAAGGATAAGGACCCTTATTTCCGAGTGCTCAATTTGACCGCCCGTTTGGATCAGGATTCGCGTACCTCTTATTTCCATAATTCCTTGGGTGGTTACCATGGGGCCAAACTGGGCCGTTATCAGGAATTGATCGATGGGCAATTGAACCAGAATAATAGGGAGGTCATCAATATGCTCAACACCAAATACTTCATCACCCAAGGAGAAGACGGAGGCTTGAGTGCCGTGCCTAATACTGAAGCTTTGGGAAATGCTTGGTTCGTGGATTCTCTGCTGATCGTATCTGATGCCGATGCCGAGATGTCCGCCTTGTCAGAGATCGACCCATCTAACACGGCCACTTTGGATGAACGTTTCCTTTCACAGGTGGAGCAGAGGAATTGGCAGACTGGACCGGATGCCAACATCAGCCTGACCTCTTATGGCTCAAAGGAATTGATGTTCAGAAGTAAAAACCCACGAGATGGCTTCGCTACCTTCTCTGATATCTATTATCAGCCAGGCTGGAACGCCTATATCGATGGAGAGCTGAAGGACCATGTGCGAGTAGATTATGTGCTCAGGGGACTCGAGATTCCCGCTGGTGATCATGACGTCATCTTTCGTTTTGAACCGAAGAGTGTGTCCACAGGTAACCTCATCGTCTACCTGAGTTCAGGTCTGTTCCTCATCCTCTTGCTGTTCACTATCTACAAGAGCAGTAAGGCCACCGAAGCGGCATGAAGACCGTCCTCATCATCACTTACTACTGGCCACCAGCAAGTGGGCCTGGGGTTCAGAGATGGCTGAAGATGTCCAAATTCCTTCCTGAACATGGATTCAAGCCGCTCATTCTCACAGTGAAGAACGGCTCCTATCCTTCCATTGACCCGAGTTTGCTCGATGAGATCCCAGATGATCTCCAAGTTGTGAGAACGGGTACAAGAGAGCCGTTCGAGATCTTCAATCGCTTAAGAGGAAAGAAAGGGAAGGAGATCTCCGTTGGTCTCAGTGGGATGAAAGGGTCCAAATCCCCCGTTCAGAACTTCGGCATATGGCTTAGGGCCAATTTCTTTATTCCAGATGCTCGCAAGGGCTGGAAGCCTTATGCGATGAAGGCCGCCAAAGCTCTCATGTCAAACGTGGATCTCATCATCACAACGGGGCCTCCTCACAGCACCCACTTCATTGGTGAAGCATTGAACAAGCGATACAATAGGCCCTGGTTGGCCGATTTCAGGGACCCGTGGTCCACCATCCATTACCACGAGCTCATGCCTATGTGGAGCTCCAGCCTCAGGAAACATAAGAAGATGGAAGACCGCATCTTGCGTTCAGCCAATGCCGTCACAGTGGTCAGCGAAGGCATGAAACGTGAATTCCAAGATCGGAGACCTGGATGTAAGGTCATCTACAATGGATTCGACCAAGAGGATTTCAAACAGAGGACTTCGCCTGATAGCAAGAAATTGATTCTGAGTTACATAGGAAATCTGAAACCCAACCAAGATGTTCCAGTGCTTTGGAAGACCCTTTCCAAGTGGCTCGAGGAGAATCCGATGACCAAAGAGCGATTCGTGTTGCGGCTCATCGGGAATAAGGATGCCTCGGTGCTAACCTCCATCCATTCTTATCTTCCAGAGGCTAACCTTGAATTCATCGACCAGGTCTCCCATGCCGATGCGGTCCATGCGATGCAAAGCAGTTCTGTGCTTCTTTTCATCATCCCCCGCTCCAAAGGGAATGGGGCCATCCTCACAGGAAAACTCTTCGAGTACCTTGCAGCTCAACGGCCTATCTTTTCTGTTGGTCCAGTGAAGGGTGATGCGGCCCGTATCCTGGAAGATTCGGGAATGCCGGCCATGGTTGACTATGAGGATTCAGAGCAGATGAGATCACAGCTTGATGCTCTGTTCACCACTGTTGGTATCAATTCAGCTTTACCTGAGAATACTCTATCAGGCATTGAAAAATATTCAAGGAAGGCTCAGACCCGCCTTCTATCCGCGGTGCTTACTCAGATGTTGTCCACGAAAGCGTGAAGAAACGTATTGCCATAAACACCCGCCTTTTGCTCAAGGATAAACTTGAGGGCATCGGTGTGTTCGGCCATGAAGTGCTTAGTCGGATGACTCAAGCTCACCCAGAGGTCGACTTCCATTTTCTTTTCGACCGCCCCTTTGACCCGATGTTCATTTACGGAAAGAACGTCACAGGCCATGTCCTTTTCCCACAGGCTCGCCATCCCATTCTGTATTACTTATGGTCAGAGTGGGTGGTAAAACGCAAGTTGGATGAACTGCAACCCAACCTTTTCCTGTCTATAGATGGTCTGCGCTCATTGCGCTCCGACGTAAAACAGTTGGCCGTAATGCATGACATCAATTTCGAGCACCATCCTGAGTATCTACCTTGGTTGACCGGGCGCTATTACCGTCATTATTTTCCTCGCTTTGCCAAGAAGGCCACTCGCTTAGCTACCGTCAGCGAGTACTCAAAGAAGGACATCTGCCAATCCTACGGAATCCACAAGGACAAAGTCGATGTAGTCTTCAATGGTGCTAGTGACAGTTTCCGTCCCTTGACCGAACCACAACGAAAAGTAACACGCATCGAACTAACACAAGGCGCTCCCTACCTCATCTATGTAGGGGCCTTACAACCCCGTAAGAACATAGGTAGGATGATGAAGGCCTTTGATGCCTATAAAATCGCAAATGGTACTGAGCTGAAACTGCTAATCACTGGTGAAAAGAAATGGTGGAGTTCCGAGCAGGAGAAAATCTTCGAAGGATTAACTCATAAGGATGATATACGGTTCACTGGCCGTCTCTCACAGCAGAACTTGGTCAAGGCTCTCGGTGCCTCGGAAGGCCTATTGTACGTATCCACCTTCGAGGGCTTCGGGATACCCATATTGGAAGCGATGCATGTGGATGTCCCTGTGCTGACCAGCAAGGTGAGCGCTATGCCTGAAGTGGGAGGCGATGCAGTCGTCTATT
Organism: Bacteroidota bacterium; assembly: GCA_027621335.1. Lineage (GTDB taxonomy): Bacteria > Bacteroidota > Bacteroidia > Flavobacteriales_D > JABDKJ01 > JABDLZ01. The sequence continues at coordinate 13,247 of JAQCAN010000018.1, read as the reverse complement.
GTGACCCCTTCAGTGTAGAGAGCATCCGTGATGGCATTCTAGAGATCATGAACGACAAAAGGCGAGGTGAGTTGATTGAAAAAAGCCGAATCCAAAGGACCCTGTTCAGTTGGGACAAGAGCGCTGACTTGCTGTGGCAAAGCATTGAGCAGGCATGGGGATGAAGCACAATCCCACTGTGATGGTATACTGTGGTTTTAGATTACTTTGACCTAGTGAGCGATTCAACGTCCATACGTCCAAATTTCTTCATCCTAGGAGGTCCCAAGTGCGGGACCACGTCCATCTATTCCTATCTGAAGCGCCATAAGGACATCTACCTCTCCTATCCCAAGGAACCCAATTTTTTCAATAGTGATTTCTCTGAAAGCTATCGCTTATTCCGTGATGAAGAAAGCTATCTGGACGAATGTTTCATAGGGGTAAAGGACGAAGTGGTCATCGGTGAGGCTTCAGTCTGGTATCTCTATTCTGATGTCGCCATAGAACACATCCTCTCCTTCAATCCGGACGCAAAGTTCCTGGTCTCATTGAGGAATCCAATAGACATGGCCTACTCTCTCCATTCTCAAATGCTTTACGGCCGCAATGAGGAAGAGGAGGATTTTCAGGCAGCATGGAATCTGCAAGAAGCAAGGAGTGCAGGGAAAAGCATTCCTACCTATTGCCGAGAAGCGAGGATGCTTCAATATAGAGACGCCTGCTGTCTCGGTATCCAGCTGGAAAGAGCCAAATCTCTCATTCCTGACGAAAAATTGAAAGTGGTCCTCTTTGATGAATTGAAGTCGAATCCAGAGAAAGTCTATCTAGATATCTTGAACTTCTTGGGCCTAGAAGATGACGGATTCAGAGATTTCAATCGTACCAATGCCAACAAGAGGAACCGCTCACAGACCTTCGGACTTATCTTGTCCAGATTAGGACGGCTGAACGTCAGACCACTGAAACGTGCCTTGGGCATTCCTGAAGGCAAGAGTCTTATCAGCTATCTGAGACAGAAGAATAGCGTCACTGAGAAACGTGTCCCCCTCTCCGAGGAATTCAGAAAAGAATTGATAGAAATCTTTTTACCAGAAATAGAGAAGCTGGAAGCGCTGACAGGGAGGATATTAAATCAGTGGAAGTATTAGGCCCATCATCCTTTCCTCCTCACCGCTTCAACGATATAATACCTTGGATAGATCTTTCTGAGGATGGGCCTGACACCCAACTTGAACTTGGAGAGACCATTCCACTTCTCCGAGCGGACTATGTCCCATCCTGCTTTTTCCAAGAGCCAATCGAACTGCCAATCCTCGAACTCATGGTAATGCCTGTCCCACATGTCCGTTTTACTTCGATAGGCTGAATCGAACCAAATCTTAAGTGGAACGGACAGGAACATACGATCAGCTGCGACAGACTTGAGGATGGTCAACGGATTCAGCACATGTTCAAGAATTTCGAAACCCGTAAGTACCTCGTAGTCTGGCTGCAGCAAGCGGGACTGGTCCAGATCCAGATCCTCACCTCCAGTATTCATGACCTCATACCCTTCTTTCCTCAGGATTTCGCTGAATGGGTTATCAATGCCCATATCCAAGATGCGGGCTGGCGGGTTCAAGGACATCTTCATGAAGGCCAGGGTGCGCTCATAGCGGTGAAAGGGAGTGACCTTGTATGTATACATCGGCAATGATCGGAGTTTGGATGGAATGAGCCCAAATATATCACTCTCAACACCTGTGTAAAACTCATCCACCTGCTCAATTGCTTAAGCCTTAACTTCGTTAATCGTATGGAAGACAAAGGATTTATGGTATCGGCCTTGAAATACAGGCCGGCAGTGTTCGATGAAGTGGTCGGTCAACAGGGCATCACTTCAACGTTAATGAATGCGATTGAGTCGGAAGAATTGGCAAAGGCCTATCTCTTCTGTGGCCCTCGCGGAGTTGGAAAGACTTCGTGTGCCCGCATCTTCGCTAAAGCCATCAACCAGAAGTACATCCCTGAAGGTACAGAGCTGTCCTTCAACATCTTCGAGTTAGATGCGGCATCCAACAACGGTGTGGATGACATCCGCAACCTCATCGATCAGGTGCGTATCCAACCACAGCTTGGAAAATACAAGGTCTATGTCATAGACGAGGTGCATATGCTCTCCACCCAAGCCTTCAATGCCTTTTTGAAGACCTTGGAGGAACCGCCTCCACATGCCATCTTCATCTTGGCGACCACCGAGAAACATAAGGTGTTACCTACCATACTCTCCCGCTGTCAGATCTACGACTTCCAACGCATTCAGGTGAAGGACATCGTGGTGCACTTGGCCAAGATCGCCAAAGACCAAGGGGTGAACTATGAGGAGGAGGCACTTCATCTCATCGCCAATAAGGCCGATGGTGCATTGAGGGACGCTCTCTCCCTCTTCGATCAGATGGTCAGCTTCACTGGCAAGGACCTTCGCTATGAATCGGTGGCAAATAATCTGAATGTGCTGGACTACGAGTATTTCCTAAAAGTCACGGATTACGTGAAAGCTGGAGATATCGGAAATGCCCTACTCATCTTGGATGAGATATTGCAACGAGGTTTTGATGGACTGCTCTTCCTCATTGGACTGGCTGAGCATCTAAGGAACCTTCTGGTCTCCATGGACGCCTCCACCGTGCGTCTCTTGGATACCACGGATCAGGTGAAACAAGCCTACCTGGATCAGGCAAGCCAGTGGACCGCCAAGGAATTGGTGGCCACGTTGGATGCCATCCACAAAGGAGAATTGGCCTACAAAACATCTAAGAACAAGCGTCTTCTCACCGAACTCACCCTCATGCAACTAGCGGCCAAGCACATGGAGGATGGAGCTGCCCTTGAAAAAAAAACGCCTAGAGAAACACCTTTCATAGCTAAAAAAGAGCCTCAGACCCCTTCTCTCGGTGCGGCTCAGACTCAGCCTGAAGCGGTTAAGGAAAAGATTCTCAAAGGGCCTGAAGTCTCAGAAGAACTTAAAGTGGAAGAGCCGATTCGACCCATTATCGAGGCCATTCAGGATGAACCGGCTCCAAAGGACGATAGCTTAGACCTTACTTCACAAGCCACTGAACCTGACGGGGATAAAATAACTGAGGTAGAGAATCTTAGAGCCTCGGCCCCTATGGATCCATCTTCTCCTCCAAGGAAACGAAGGAAATCAAGTGCCTTTTCGCTCAATGAGATGGAGGAGGCCCACGATCTTCAGGCGCAGGAAAAAGTGGAGGATGAGGCTTCAGACCATCAAGAAGAGATCGACCCAGCGCGTCTAAAGACCGCTTGGAAGGCCTATGCTGATAAGATGCATGACATGGGCAAGTTCAGCTTCTACTCGACCTTGATGAACAACCAGCCCGAGGTACTAGATGACCGCAGGATCAGGATCACCTTAGAGAATGAGGTGCAGGAGAGTGACCTGAGCACAGAGAAGGCCGATCTCATGGCCTTCGTACGTAACGAACTCAATCACCCTGGGCTTGTGCTCGAGTCGGTCATCGATATCGAGGATAAAGGCAACATAGGATTTAGGACGCCTAAGGAGCAATTCCAGGAAATGGCGGAGAAGAACCCCAACCTCAGGAAATTGACCAAGCAATTCGACCTGGATCTGGAATACTGAGGATCTGTTCTCATTAAATAGGCGATTGTTACCTTCACGCCTCTCTTAAAATAAATCTGACCTTCAATCGAATATCCATGACTGGAAGTAAAATTACCCTGAGTAACGGAAAACTCATTGTGCCCAACGATCCCATCATTCCTTTTATCGAAGGCGATGGCATAGGACCTGATATCTGGGCAGCCTCTGTGCGCGTCTTCGATGCAGCCGTTGAAAAAGCCTATGGAGGCGCCAAGAAGATCAATTGGCTAGAGGTCTACGCTGGAGAGAAGGCCAATACGAAGACCGGAGAGTGGTTGCCTCAGGCCACCTTAGATAGCATTGAAGAATATCTTGTAGCTATCAAAGGCCCCTTGACCACTCCTGTAGGAGGTGGTATCCGCTCATTGAACGTAGCCTTGCGACAGCAGTTGGACCTGTTCGCATGCGTACGGCCTGTCCGATGGTTCACCGGAGTGCCTTCTCCAGTAAAAGAACCCGAGAAGGTGGACATGGTCATCTACAGGGAGAATACGGAAGACATCTATGCTGGCATAGAGTGGGAAGCTGGAACACCAGAATTGGAGAAAGTGAAGCGCTTTCTGATCGATGAGATGGGAGTGACCAATATCCGTTTCCCTGATACCTGCTCACTAGGAGTGAAGCCAGTATCCATCGAAGGGACCGAGCGTTTGGTTAGGGCCGCTCTAGACTATGCCATCGCTCACAAACGCGACTCGGTGACCTTGGTGCACAAGGGCAACATCATGAAATTCACCGAAGGAAAATTCAAGGAGTGGGGCTATGCCTTGGCCAAGAGGGAATTCGGTGCTGTGGACTTGGACGGTGGCCCATGGCAGGTCATCAACAAGGATGGCCATAAGATCATTGTGAAGGATGTTATCGCAGATGCCTTTCTACAGCAGATCCTTCTTCGCCCCGCGGAGTATGACGTAATCGCTACGTTGAACCTGAACGGAGATTATATATCCGATGCTTTGGCAGCGGCAGTTGGTGGTATCGGTATCGCCCCTGGTGCTAATATCAACTACCAGACAGGAGTGGCGATTTTCGAAGCCACCCACGGTACAGCGCCCAAGTATGCCGGTCTGGACAAGGTGAACCCCTCTTCGGTCATACTTTCTGGCGTGATGATGCTGGAATATATGGGCTGGCAAGAAGCAGCCGACCTTATCGTAAACGGAATTGAAGGAGCCATCTCCAAGAAAACCGTGACCTATGATTTCGAGCGACTTATGGATGGTGCTAAATTGTTGAAGTGTTCTGAATTTGGAGATGCCATCATCGCCAATATGTGATGCCGAGGGCTTCCCCTAGCTCAAAAGACTCAAAGCCCCCTTCGGTCATCTGACAGGGGGCTTTTTATTTGGGGTCCGATCCAACTTTCTTGGAAAGTCCAGTTTCTCATTTTCAACATCTTCCTTTGTCATGAATGGAAAATGAAGTGAAGACCATCTCCATGAGGGAGGTGAATCGACTTGCTCTACCCGCTATCCTATCGGGCATCGCAGAACCGGTCATTGCGCTGATAGACACGGCTTTCATCGGTCACCTAGGCACTGAGGCACTTGGAGGAATTGGTATCGGGTCTTCCCTGTTCGTGCTCTTTGTATGGGTATTGACTCAAGTGAAGACAGCCATATCGGCTATTGTGTCAAGGCACTATGGAGCTGGAACTCTGAATGATATACGATCTCTGATTCCTCAAGTGCTCTATTCGGTGATCCTGCTCGGGCTCATCGTGTTCCTACTTACCGACTATTTTTCCATCCAACTTCTTCAGCTCTACAGTGCACAGGGCGAAGTACTGGATCAGGCTGACAAGTATTTCAGTATCAGGTCGATCGGTTTTCCTATCGCCTTATGCACCTTCACCATATTTGGCATTTTCAGAGGGCTTCAAAACACCCTTTGGGCCATGTACATCAGCATAGGTGGAGGGCTTTTGAATGTCATCCTCGACATTCTATTGATCTATGGAGTCGAAGGTGTAATTCCTCCACTTTACATCGAAGGAGCTGCATGGGCCAGTCTGATGGCACAGTGCGCTATGCTCATCGCTTCCTGTATCATACTGATCAAAAAAACTTCTTTCAGTCTCATTGCCAAGCTTCCCTTCCACGGTGAATTCAGGAATGTGCTCAGTTTGAGTTCTGGTTTTATCGTTCGCACACTTGCTCTGAATCTCACCTTCTTCTTGGCCAATCGATTCGCCACCGGTTATGGGAATGCCTATATCGCAGCGCACACCATCGCGGTGAATATCTGGCTCTTTTCCTCCTACTTTATCGATGGGTATGCCAACGCAGGAAATGCGCTCTCAGGACGTTTACTGGGCAGCGGGAATACCAAAGAGTTGTATCGCATGGCCATGAGGCTCATGAAACTCAGTATTGGAATCGGTGCTGTTCTCTCTTTGATCTATCTCTGCCTCTATCCATGGATCGGTCAAGTCTTCAGTGACGATCCTACGGTCATTTCACTGTTTGAATCTATCTTCTGGATCGTAGTTCTTGCCCAACCCATCAATGCAATCGCCTTCTCGCTAGATGGCATTTTCAAAGGGCTAGGAGATGCGCGATACCTCATGGTGACCCTGCTATGGGCCAGTTTTGCTGGATTCTTGCCAATCCTCTTTTTAGGAGACGCCCTCTCATGGAAGATTTACGGAATCTGGGCGGCTTTCATGGTCTTCATGGCCATTCGAGGAGGCTCATTGCTCTGGAAATTAAGGCGCGTGTATGGAAGCTCAGATGAACGCGGATAAATGAAATACCTACCTTTCTGCTCACCTCTCCAAGCTTTTTGACCATGGAAACCGTTCTTCAAGTCCTCATCGCCTTCATCGCCCTACTTCACCTCTACTTCTTGTATTTCGAGATGTTCGCATGGCAGACCATAGGGAGAAAGGTGTTCAATGGCTTTGACAAGGAATTCTTTGCTCAGACCAAGGGCTTGGCCGCCAACCAAGGACTTTATAATGGCTTCCTGGCTGCAGGTCTGATATGGACTTTCTTTATTGAAGATGTGGCTTGGCGCTATAACGTCAGCCTCTTTTTTCTCTGTTGCGTGCTGGTCGCAGGGCTATATGGGGCTTACTCAGCGGATAAGAAGATTTTCTTCGTTCAAGGACTCCCTGCTCTTATTGCTTTGCTTCTTCTGTTCTTGGGATGATTCCATGCAAGCATACCATGCAGCCTCTCATGGGGCCAATGGTCTTTTAAGAAAGAGAAATCATGTTCGGTCTATTCAAGAAGAAATCCCCAATAGATATCCTTCAAGCCAAATACGAACGGCTCATGAAGGAATCCCATGCACTTTCCAGCAGTAACAGGACGGAAAGCGATAAGAAATACGCAGAAGCCGATGCTGTCCTCAAAGAGATGGAAGCTCTGAGCAAATAGTATCTTTCCATCTGTGAATCTAGCACCGGAGGGCATCTATCCTCCTGCCGATGCATTAGCCCAAATCATCTTGGATGTCCAGAGTTTCTAAGTCGAATGAATTGCTCCGATTCTCAGAGCGAGGCATCTACTGCCCTCCAGCCGATGTGTACATTGACCCTTGGCGCCCTGTGGATAGGGCCATCATCACGCATGGCCACTCCGACCATGCCCGAGCAGGTCATGGGCACTACCTCGCCCATCGCTTCACCACCGCGATCATGAAACATCGCCTGGGCGAAGGCCTCTCCTACCAAAGTGTGGATTATGGGGATTCAGTGAACATAAATGGGGTGACTTTCACCTTTATCCCCGCAGGACATATCTTGGGTTCCTGCCAGCTTCGCATAGAGTACAAAGGACATATTGGAGTAGTCAGCGGAGACTACAAACTAGAGGACGATGGAATTTCGGGTTGCTACGAACCCATTCCCTGCCATACCCTTATCACCGAATGCACCTTCGGCTTGCCATTGTTCAATTGGAAAGAGGACCATTTGGTCAAAGAGGAGTTGAATACTTGGGTCAAAGAGAATGCATTATCAGGAAAGAACTCGGTGCTCCTCGGCTATTCACTAGGAAAGGCCCAACGGCTTCAACACATGCTGGAAACCGACTTGCCCATCTATGTTCATGGGGCCGTGCATCACATGAATGCCATCTACGAACACTGTGGTATTTCTCTTCCTCCGACCATTTATCCTCAGGACACGAAGAAACCTGAGGGGCCTTGTGTGGTCATCGCTCCACCTTCCGTTCTAGGAACTCCTTGGCTCAGGAAATTCGCTCCTTTTGCCTCCAGCATGGCCTCAGGGTGGATGAGCTTACGCGGTCCCAGGAGAAGGCGATCGGTGGATAAGGGCTTCGTCCTATCAGACCATATGGATTGGAAAGGCTTGCATACTGTCATGGACGAGACCCGACCTGAACGGGTCATCTGCACCCATGGCTACACCGACATCTTTGCCCAATACCTGCGCGAACAGGGTATAGAGGCCATCACTGAGAAGACTGAATTCGAAACCGAACAGACCGAGTGATGCGTGATTTCGCTGACATGTTCCAAGCGGTCGATGGGAGCACCAAGACCACCGTGAAGACACAGGCCTTGAAGAACTACTTCGACAAGGCTGATCCAAAGGACAAAGTCTGGGCCATCGCCATCATGAGTCATAGGAGACCGAAACGCCCCATGACCACTACCCTTCTTCGCGAGTGGGCAGCGGAGTATGCCGAAATACCATTATGGCTCTTTGAAGATTCCTATCACATCGCAGGGGACTTGGCTGAGACCATCACCTTGCTCTGCCATTCCAGAGAATCTGACATTGAGGACTCTCGTTCCTTGGATGACTTCATGAAGTTCATCATCTCCATGAAAGGCATGGACACTGAGGCTCAGCGCGTATTGGTCCAAGAAACATGGCGCACATTGGACTATACCTCCTGCTTTATCTTCAACAAACTCCTCACTGGGAATTTCAGGATGGGCGTGAGCCAGAAACTCATGCAACGGTCTTTGTCGCTTTCTGTGGGGATAGAGGAGAATGTCATAGCCCACAAGCTTATGGGAGACTGGACTCCGGCAAGCATCGACTTCCAAGAACTCATATTGGATATCCAACCTGAGAACATGGCCTCCAAGCCCTACCCCTTCTACCTAGCCTACAGCATGCCCGGAAGAAGCAAAGAACTGGGTGACCCAAAGGACTGGCAAGTGGAGTGGAAATGGGATGGCATTCGAGGTCAGGTCATCTTGCGAGATGCGCATCTCTATGTCTGGACACGTGGAGAAGAATTGGTGACCGACCGCTACCCAGAGTTCACTTCCTTCACTGAGAGCATATTCGATGGAACTGTTCTCGATGGAGAGATCATGGCCTTCAAGGATGGGATGCCTTTGGACTTCCAAGCGCTTCAGAAGCGTATAGGAAGGAAGATCATCTCGAATAAATTGATGGAGGAGATCCCTGTGGTGTTCATGATCTATGATCTTCTTGAACATGAGGGAAAAGACATCCGCCAACTTCCAATGTCCGAGCGAAGGGCTCTGCTAGAAGTCATAGTGAAGAAAGCGCACAATGAAAACCTATTGATCTCCCCACTGGTGGAATTCAAGGAATGGATTGATTTGGATAGCTTGATACAGACAGCAAGAGAAAAACGCTGCGAGGGCTTCATGCTTAAGCATAAGGAATCGGCTTATGAAGTGGGCAGAAAAAAAGGAAACTGGTGGAAGTGGAAGGTAGACCCTTACAGCATTGATGCGGTGCTGACCTTCGCCATGCGTGGACATGGGCGCAGGGCCAACCTCTACACAGATTACACCTTCGGACTATGGCAAGATGGAGAACTCATCACCTTTGCCAAAGCCTATTCAGGTCTGAGCGATAAAGAATTCAATCGGGTAGACAGTTTCGTGAGGAAGAACACTGTTCAACGCTTTGGACCCGTGAGACAGGTAAAACCTGAACTGGTCTTTGAGCTCGCATTCGAGGGCATCGCCCATTCAAATCGACATAAGTCAGGTGTTGCCGTCCGTTTTCCGAGGATGGTCCGTTGGCGCACGGACAAGAAAGCGAGTGAGGCCAATAAGCTTTCAGACCTTATTGATTTAATCCCGGAAGATGGCAGGAATCAAGACGGGTGAAACATGGTTCAAGAAACGTGGCTGGACGGTCAAACCTTTTCAAAAGGAGACTTGGAAGGCCGTGATGGCGGGACAGAATGGTCTCTTGAATACCCCAACGGGATCGGGAAAGACCTTGGCCTTGTTCACGCCTATCCTCATCAAGGAACACGAGCGTCTTGAGCCTGGTCGGTTAATCGCACTTTGGGTTACACCTCTTCGTTCCTTGGCCAAAGAAATCACCACCGCCACTCAGGAATTCAGCCAGGAAATGGGCATACCCGTCACGGTGGAATTGCGGAATGGCGACACTCCACCTCACGTGAGGAAACGGCAGAGGGAGAAACCACCCTTCATGTTGGTTATCACTCCTGAAAGCCTTCATCTCCTTCTTTCCTACAAGGAGAGCCCAACGTATTTCAAGCATCTGAAATACATCATCGTGGATGAGTGGCATGAGCTCATGGGCTCCAAACGTGGCGTACAGTCCGAACTGGCCATAGCCACTTTGAATCGATTCAATACCCAGCTACAAATATGGGGCATCTCCGCCACCATAGGGAATCTGGAGGAAGCTCGAAGAGTGCTTCTACACAGCAGTGCAGATGGACCAACGATCCGTTCCAATGAGAAGAAAAAAGTGGAGGTGGTCACGTTATTACCTGACTCCTTGGACGAACTTCTATGGTCAGGACATTATGGAAGTCGCATGACGTCCAAGATTGTTGAGACCATCCAGAAGGCAAAGACCAGCCTCATTTTCACCAATACTCGGGCACAATGTGAGGTTTGGTTCCAGAACATCCTCGAAGCTTGTCCTGATCTTGCAGGAGAAATCGCCTTGCATCATGGATCACTGAGTAAGGAAATCAGACTTTGGGTGGAGGACATGCTCAAGACTGGAGAGCTGAAAGCCGTGGTCTGCACCTCCAGTTTGGACCTTGGAGTGGACTTCCCAGCAGTGGATTCTGTGATCCAGATCGGAGGTCCCAAAGGGGTGGCGCGATTCATTCAACGTGCTGGCCGAAGCGGTCATCACCCTGGTGGTGTGAGCCGCATCCATTTCGTACCTACCCATGCCTTGGAAATCATCGAAGGGGCTGCTTTAAGAGATGCCATTGAAGAAGGCTCCATTGAAGAGCGGAGCCCAATGGTGCTCTCCTTGGATGTTTTGGCACAGTTCATCGTCACACTTGCTTTGACGGGATTGTACACCAAAGAGGACATCGAAGAGATAGCTAGAAGCACGCATGCGTTTGCCCTGATGAATGCTGACGAATGGCGCTGGGTCCTGAACTTTGTTCAATTCGGTTCTGAGTCCTTGAAGGTCTATGATGAATACAAGAAGGTTGGACTTAAGGACGGCAAACTCATCGTTGATAGCAGAAAGATCGCCTCACGACATCGCATGCACATAGGCACCATTGTGAGTGATAACATGCTGAGTGTCAAGTTCCAGAAAGGAGGATACATAGGCACCATAGAAGAGTGGTTCATCTCCAAACTGAATCCAGGAGATAGTTTCGTGTTCACGGGACGTATGCTGGAACTCATTCGCATCAAGGACATGCAGGTCCACGTGCGGGCATCTAAGAAAAAGAAGGGCCAGGTGGCCACGTATTCGGGCGGGCGATTGCCGCTCTCAGCCCGATTGGGCCATCACATCAGAGAGCAGCTCTCAGAGACCAAGGTGTCCACCCATCCTGAGAAGAAGCACCTAAGGGGCCTACTCGACTTTCAGGCTCAGCGCTCAGTTGTTCCTAAGGCCGATGAGCTGTTATTGGAAATGGTGCAAACGCGCGAAGGGTACCACCTTTTTTGCTTTCCATTTGAAGGCAAGTTCGTCCATGAAGCCATGGCTTCGCTCTTAGCCTATCGTATCTCCTTGGTGACTCCTATTACCTTCTCCATGGCCTCCAGCGATTACGGATTCGAGCTCTTGAGCGATGAGGAATGGGACCCTGAGATCATCATTGACAACAACCTCTTCAGCCCGGACCATCTGCTCCATGACCTCAATGCCAGCTTGAACCTCTCTGAATTCGCCATGCGTAAGTTCAGGGATATCGCAGCGATCGCGGGATTGGTGTTCCAAGGCTTTCCGGGAGCTTACAAGAAAGCTAAGGACGTCCATGCCTCTACTCAACTGCTGTTCAAGGTCTTCAAAGAGTATGAACCTGATAATTTACTTTACAAACAATCCTTTACCGAGACCTTTCAAGAAGCGGTGCAAGAGCAAAGGCTTCGTTCCTGCATGGAATCCATAGAACAGAAATCCATTGTCCTGAAATTCTGTGAGAAACCTTCTCCACTGGCCTTTCCTATTTTAGCGGACCGCCTTAGAAGCAGCTTGTCCTCAGAGAACTATGACAAACGCATCCAACGCATGATCTCCCAATACGGCTCATGACCATCACACTCGCTAAACAGGACTTCTTGCTCTTACCAGAGAAGGCCCTCTTTCATGAGGCGAGTCAGTCGCTCATCTGCTCGGATGTGCACATTGGGAAGACGACAGATCTCCTAAGGTCGGGTATACAGGTGCCTATGGAAACGGCCAAAGCGAACATCATGAAGCTTGAGTCGCTCATCGAACGGTATCGCCCTGTCTCTTTCTATGTTCTAGGAGACTTGTTTCATGCTAGGAGGAACAATGAGTTCGATGACTTTGCTGAGCTTTTGGCCTGTCATGAAGACCTACAGTTCATCCTTGTGAAAGGCAATCATGATTTCTTGCCAGACTCCACTTATGAAACTTTGGGACTGAAGGTCAGACGGGACGCCCAACTGCATGGTATACTTCTCACCCACGAAGCGGATAACAAGGTACAACATAGCATCTCTGGACACCTCCATCCCAAAGTGAAGCTTCGTGGAAAAGGCAGACAGAGCGCCAGTCTACCTATCTTTGCAAGAACTGGAAACCGCCTCATCCTTCCTGCATTCGGCCGAATGACCGGGGGGCATTTCATCCAACCTGAGGACTTCGATGACATTTATCTCTGCGCTCAAGAGCAGGTCATACGATGGGAGGCCAAACCTGAACGTGCACGAAATCCCATCTGAGAACGTTCTATAGCTGTCCTATTCTTGGAGCTATTCTCATCGCCACATTGTTGAATAAAGCATCGTTGATCCAAAGGAAGAGGTCTATTGTCTTTACTTTTGCAATAACTATTTATAAGACCCTATGAGTCAAACCAGTGTGCGCTTCAATCCCAAGGACCAACCAGAATTCTACAAAGAGCTCAGGCAACGAGTCAACGCATACTTTACGGATAACAACATTTCCAAACACGCCGATTCACGTATGATGGTGAAGACCATCTTCATGTTGAGTCTGTATTGTCTTCCATTGATCGCGATGCTTTCAGGTGTCGTCCAAAGCTTCTGGCCGATGATGCTCATGTGGACGCTTATGGGTTTCGGCATGTCAGGGATTGGACTTTCTGTGATGCATGATGCCAACCACGGAGCTTATTCCCAGCAGCCGAAAGTCAATCGGATCATCGGAGGAGTTTTGAACCTCATCGGTGGGTATCCTGCC
>JAQCAN010000017.1 GCA_027621335.1 Bacteroidota bacterium | reverse complement strand
AAGATGCTCCTCTTCCTCTTGTTGCACTGGCAGAGCGAAAACCCGTTTCAAGCGATAGGAGTCCAGCAGATAGTTCACGTGCTGGAAGGGGTGGAATCGCATTCTGGAATGGCTATCCAGATAGAGCACCCCCACCTTTTCAAAGACCACCCGCTCACCTTGGTTCAATTGTGTGAAATAGGCTTCTACAGATTCTTTCAAAAGTTCATTAGCTTCTTCATGACTGATCTTCTTGGCCGTGGAAAGGGCATTGGCCAAAAGCCCATCGTTCTTCTTCAAACTTGAATTGAAGCGCAATTCCTTGCTGGGTGGATGCACCGTAGACAAGGTGGAATCGATATGGGCGGGGTGATAATCAGTGACAAATCCTCCCAACTCAGGAACAATGACGCAGTCATAATGATATAACAGATCATGTACTTGCTCAGAGATATTGGGATGCATGTCCTTCACTCCGCTAAGGTACATATTCAGTAAGAGTAGTCATGATTTCCAAGATGCTTTCAGTCGTTCAAGATCCTCAGGTGTGTCCACCCCTATAGGTGTGCTATCCACTATGGCGGCCCTGATCCTATAGCCATTTTCCAACCAGCGTAATTGCTCCAAGGACTCCTTCCTTTCAAGAGGACTCACCGGCAAGTCAGTCACTTCCAGAAGCACCGCTTTCCTGAACGCATACACGCCAATGTGGTGATAACATCCTCCTAGTTCATCCTCTCCATCTCGGTCAAATGGAACCGCCTGTCGACTGAAATAGAGCGCATCGCCTTTATTGCCCAAAACCGCTTTGACTTTGTTGACATCCTTGAATGAGGCTTCTTCCCTGAACGGTGCCACCAAGGTCCCGATGTGCACGCCAGATTCAAAGAGGGCGATAAGCAAAGTGAGATGATCGGGGTCGATACCTGGCTCATCGCCTTGGACATTCAGAACAATGTCACAGTCAATCTCAGACAGCTCCACGGCCTCCCTGATCCGGTCAGTTCCGCTAACATGGTCAGGGGAGGTCATAACGACTTGGCCACCGAAGACCTTCACTGCCTCTGCGATCCTCAGATCATCTGTAGCCACCAGGACCTCATCGATAGCAGGGCAGGATTGCGTGCGCTCATAGACCCACTGGATCATGGGCTTACCATGGATATCCACCAAGGGCTTGCCAGGAAAGCGGGTGGAAGCATATCGTGCAGGTATGACAGCTAAAACTTTCATCCGATCTGGTAAATCAATTGGACAACGATCCGCCTGGTCCTCTCTAAGGCTAGAGGTCGAATGGCATACTCCCGATTCATGGCATTATCAATGATAAGGTTGAGGGCATTATTCCCTTGGAAACGATAGCCAATACGGGCATCCAAGATAGCATCTCCTTTTTCGTGCTCGTCTCTCCAACGGGTCACGCCCGTGGGTAGCGTTCCTCCAAGAATTGCCCCATCATCCAGCTCCTCGAAGACCAGGTCGATGTTCTGCATGTTGCTGTTATAACGCAGTCCTGCACCGATGTGGAACTGATTGATGTCCAGATCGGCATTGAACTTCACCAGATGTTGCATGCGATATTTGAGGATATCATTGGCAGGGTCGGAACTGCTCGTCAGGTAATTCACTTCGAAGGAGGAATTCTCCCTTGGGTAGAGGTATTCAGGGGTCAGGGTCACAGGAACAGTGTAGGTATAACCGGCAAGCAATGAGAGGCTGCTCTTAGGGCCAACCTTACCTCGGGCCATCCAACTCAATTCCAAGCCTTCGACCCTGGCCTCACCCGTGTTCAAGGAGGTGAAGCCAAGACCGATCAGAGGGTCTGTGAGCGGATTTCCCCACTGTCCAAAGGTGTATTCAATGAAGTTATCAAAGTCCTGTCTGAAGGCCGCCAGATCCAGGAACCCCTTGAATTCACCAATGGCAAAGCCCCGCTTGATTCCGAGTTCCATATTCACGGAGGTCTCTGCCTGCAAACCAGGGTTCGGATAGATATTGATGGCGCCAACGCTGGTACTGATGAACCGTTCCCCGATGGTAGGAAAACGGAAGCCTTGTCCATAGGAGGCTCTGAAGAAGGTGGCTTCGCTCAGTTCGACATTGACCCCAGCCCGGAACACCGGTTTGGATTCTTCGTCTCCATCCACCTCGAAGCGCTCCCATCGCAAGCCCCCACTCAGATTGATGCGCTCACCGAGCTCTTGATCCACCTGCAGATAGAGCCCAAGGTTGCTGGACTCGTGGAAGGGTTCCAATCCTCCATTGTCAAAGAGCTGGGATTCACTGATGTTCTTTGTGTAGCTGAGTCCAGTGACCACATTCATCCCCTCAATGCCCCATTGGGAGCCTAAGGTTTGGAGTTGCACCTCATGGAAATAGCTGTCACTGAAATTGCCTTGGTCATTGTCATTGTCATTATCCAGCTTGTTCCAATTCATCCTGTAGGTCAGGTGATTTCCGGCAGGGCTGAGGTATTCAACATAGGGATTGATGTTGGTCCTGATCTGGTCTGTAGTGGTGGCCGTCCCCTGCACCGCTCGGTAGAGGCCGTCTTCGATGTTATCCCAAAGCAAGGTAGCGACACTGATACTCTTATAACCATGGAGTTGAAGACCATATCGCAGTCCTTTTATCCGCTGGTCCTTATGCTCCACCTTCATCCATGCCCTGGCCCACCGTTCGGCCGCATAGAAGTCCGCTGTAAAGGCATCCTGTTTTGATCGGATGGCTCCGGTGCTGTCCACCAAAGGTCCGAGGTGACCATCATCACTGAGAAGATTCAAACTGGCCACTACATCTGTATGGCCGAACTTCTGGGAGTGTAGAATGGTCTGTCCAGTGACTAGATTGCTCGTCCCCCAGTAGTCATATGCCTCCGTCTTGGGGCGAGAGTATGCCCCAGTGAAATATTCGATGCGCGTGTAAGGCTGTTCCTTTGGGTAAGTCGTCCTGAGATGCACGACTCCACTCAAAGCTGCACTCCCATACAGCACGGAAGAAGCGCCTTTGATGACCTCCACCTGCTCCACACCTTCCATCGGAAGACTGCTCCATGCAGGACGACCTACATCCCCGCTGAGTTGAGGGATGCCGTCCATGAGGACATGAACCCGGCTTCCGGCACCAAAACTATATCCGCTTCCTGAGCGGATCTGAGGTTCATTATCCACGATGATCATCCCTGGTACTTCTTTCAAAGCCTCATCCAAGGTGATAATGTTACGGTCTTGGATCAGCTGAGGAGGTATGATCTCCATGGAGACAGTGACCTTGGCTACCTCTTGATCATAGCGTCCTGCGCTCACCACCACTTGTTGTAAGAGTTCGATGTTGTTTTCCAGATCGATGATGGTCTCGAGCCCTTGGGAACCCAGCTGGAGGTCTACCTGCTGAGTTTTGAATCCGATCATGCGGGCCGTCAGCTCATACAGACCCGGGCTCAGCTCGAATCGGAATCCTCCTGTGGCGTCTGTGGAGGTAACTGCCCCGTCCTTCAAGATGACATAGGCTC
This sequence comes from Bacteroidota bacterium, assembly GCA_027621335.1. GTDB lineage: Bacteria > Bacteroidota > Bacteroidia > Flavobacteriales_D > JABDKJ01 > JABDLZ01. Next base: position 15,696 of record JAQCAN010000017.1, on the reverse strand, counting down.
CAGGTATGACCTCCTTCGTTTCAGCATTTCTTACAATCCCTTCCAATACTGCAGTCTCCTGAGCATACCCCTCTGCGGTCAAGAGAAGCGTAAAGCAAAGCATGATACCCCTAAGGAAAGTGAATTTTCTTAGGGCAAAGTAAGACTGGAAGCTTGCATCCATGGCTCTACGTATTATGGTCTTAGACCAGACTTGATATGGAGATCCCGCTGAGGGAAAGGGATCTGGATGCTATTCTCTCGGAAGGCTTTGTCAATGGCGAATCGGATATCACTTCGCAAGAACTCCACATCCCATGAGCGGAAGGCCCAAAAAAAGACTTTGAAATCCAATGACGATTCCCCAAAATCCTCGAATCGGACTTGTATCGGACGGTTCTTGCTCACATCTGGATGCTGCAGAGCGCAGGAATAGAGGATGTCCCTCACCTTCTCCACATCAGATCCGTAGGCGACTCCTACTGAGACAAAGAAACGTGAAAGGTCACTTCCGTGGCTCCAGTTATGCAGGTTCTCAGAGGTCAACTTGCGGTTAGGAACGATGATGATATTCCCATCCCTATTGATGATCTTGGAGGTCCTGACATCGATTCGCACCACCCTAGCCACCAATCCCTCGAACTCGATGACATCCCCCACTTGGAAGGTGCCCTCGAACAGGATGATGAATCCGGAGATGATGTCATCGAAGATGTGCTGCATTCCCAGTCCGACACCCACCAGGAGCGCGGCCGAACCGACCACCAGCGCATTCAGATTCACTCCAGCGCTGTTCGCTGCGATAAGGAAGGCGATGACATAAGCACCGTATCTAGCCAGCTTGGTAATGGTGAACCTCTGTCCCGTGTCCAGCTTTTGGTTCGTTTCCAAGGCTCTGGAAAGAAGGCTGGTCAAGAGTTTGATGACCAATCGGGCTACCAAAAGCACCACAACGAAAGTGAACAGGTTACCTACGGTGATGTCCAGCCCTCCTGCGGACTTTGCCGTGATGAGATGGAAGTCCAAGAATCGCCTCCAGGTCTCATCCAGGTCCAGACAATAAATCACGCCCAATGCCGCAAAGAGGAGAAGGATGATGCGCCCAATATTGTAGAGGATGGTCGCACGCTCAGGATCGAACCAGGATTTCTTCTTCAAAGTCTTATAGATGAAGGCCTTCAAGAACTTCAAGGCAATATGGGTCATGATCAAGATGATGACCAACAGGACGGCATTCCCCACCGAGACGGGGTTGCCAAAGAATTTGAAGAGGGTTCTTTGAAAGAACTCTTGGATCATAGGTTGACGATTACTGAGCCGAAGTAAGCACTAAGTTTGGCTTTCATGGTGTTCAGCTTGGCCAATCTTTCAAGGGCCTCTTGCTGAATTCCTGGATCATGACTTCCTTGCATGGCCACCTCTGTTTCTTTCATCATCTGCATCACCGTCCTCAGCCTGAGTCTGTTCAAGGCCTCATCAGCCATGCGCTGAAGCTGCTCCGTCTCATTCTTCGGATAGATCTTGCGGTCGCTCCAGCGATGCAGCACATGTCGCTCAGTAGTCAGCTCAGCAACCATAAGGTTGATGGTAGGGTCAGGATGACGTTCAAGATGCCTTACATCCAACTGTCGCTCCTCGATGAAGGCCGATTGATATAGCGCCCAGATCTTTCCGTAGAGCGCATCCTTGAATGTGATATGGCGCTCATTACAGAGTTCGTCCATGATATACTGCTGAACGCTGATCTCTTCTTCCGTTTCGCCTTGCTCGTCCTCTTCAAAAAGAATGGTCATGCGCCTATCTCCATGGTTCAGTAGAATGCGGATGATGTCTCTCTCCTGTTCCTGCTGTTCATTATAGTCCAGCAGGGAATTCATAATCGGCATGTCCCGTTCCATTTCCTCCTCAGTCAGAGGAGGTGGTGTATCAGGCAGTGGCGGGCTGTCAATGGGTCTGCCGCGATCCTGAGCCTTTATTCGGTCAGAATCCACCTGACGTTGGGCCTTGGCAATCTCGAAGTTCAAGGTCTTCTGGTCCACCCCAAGTCGCAGGGCCATATCCTGCGTCTTCAGATTCCGCTCTATACGGTCGGAGAAGAGAGCTAGGCTGCCTACGATCTCCTTGATGGCCCTGGAGCGTTCAATCGGGTCCTTACCAGCTTTTTCTAGAAGGATATCACTCATGAAGTGGAAGGCATCTTTGGCATTCTCCAGGAGATAGACCTGCATCCCCTCTGGCCCAAGACGCTGGGATAAAGAATCCGGGTCATCTCCATCAGGAAGGCTCACCGCCCTCACCTTCATCCCTTCTTCCAAAAGGATATCGATGCCGCGAAAAGAGGCTTTTATTCCAGCCCCATCATTATCATAGATCAGAGTGACATTTGGCGTATAACGCCTTATCAATCGCACCTGATCCACAGTGAGGGAAGTTCCCGAAGAGGCTACGACATTCTCTACTCCTGCTTGGTGCATGGAGATGACGTCCATGTATCCTTCAGCAATGTAGCAGAGGTCCTTTTTGACAATGGCCGATTTGGATTCATACAGCCCGAACAACACCTTGCTCTTGTTATAGATGATGCTCTCAGGACTGTTGAAATACTTGGCAATGCTCTTGTCACTGCGAAGGGTCCTGGCCCCGAACCCGACCGCTCTGCCACTTATGCCACGAATAGGGAAGATGACACGGCCATGGAAGAAATCGAAGAGGCTTTGTCTGCCTTCTTTGACAAGGCCTGTCGTAATGAGGTGTTTGGTCTTATAGCCTTTTCTGATGGCCTCCGCATGAAAGCTATTCTCAGGGCCCTCAGGACAGTATCCTAAAGCAAATCGGTCGATCATGGCCTCGTCCATACCCCTTTCCTTGAAATAACTCAAGGCTATGCTCCTTCCCTCATCGGTATCCTTCATGCTGGATTGGAAGAATTTCATGGCTAGCTCAGTGATGAGCATGAGAGATTCTCGTTCATCGGCCACCTCCTTTTCCTCTGGGCTGAGCTCCTTCTCTTCTACCTCGATCTGGTACTTACGAGCTAAGAACTTCAAGGCCTCAGGATAGCTCAGGTGCTCATGTTCCATGATGAAGCCCACGGAGTTCCCCCCTTTGCCACATCCGAAACACTTATAGAGACCTTTAGCCGGTGAGACGGTGAAAGAAGGAGTCTTTTCATTATGGAAGGGGCAAAGGCCAAGAAGGTTGGCCCCTCGTTTCTTAAGGTGCACGAAATCCCCGACCACATCCTCTATGTGAGCGCGTTCGAATATCTGGTTGACGGTTTCCGGCTTGATCATCTTAAAGGGCGAAGATAGGGCCTCCTAAACTGGAGATCGGCTAGAGAATTCAACAGCCCACCCACAAGGGAAAGCGGCCATTGTTCATTTCTCGTTGAAGTCAACTTCCTTTACGACCTTCCCCTCTTCATCGTAAAAGGTCCAAAGTCCAGCTTTGACATCATCCACGTAGGCGCCCCGATATCGGAGCATGCCATTGGAAAAGTAGGAGATGGCCTTCCCATCCCTGACGCCCATATAATAGTTCTCTTCACTCCATTTCAAACCATTCTCGAAATAGGAGACCCAGAGGCCATGCCTTTTGCCATCCACCAAGGTCCCATTGATCTTCACTTGACCATTGTCATAGATCTCAGAATAGTCTCGCTTGCCTTTCTCTTGAACGGTCGGGTCAGTGCCTTGTTGATTGGAGACTCCTGGGGAGCAGCTCATGATTAGGAGCAGTAGGCTTGCAGCCATGCATATTTTAAGATATGTTGCCTTCATTCTCACTTTTTTCTGTTCACTGTATAGTTCACCAATAACTCCAGACTCTTTCTGGATTCAGAATCTGGCAGGCGATGGAGCACTTCCAAGGCTTTGTCCCTGTATTCCAACATCCGTGACTTGGCGTATTGGAGAGAGGAGCTGGATTGGACAAAATCCAAGACCTCTTTGACCCTTTTCGGATCATCTGAATGATTCTTCACGGTGCGCACGATACGGCTGCGGGTCCTCGAGTCTGCTTGGTTGATAGCATGAATCAGTGGCAAGGTCATCTTCTTCTCCTTGATGTCGATACCCGTGGGCTTACCAATACCATCATCGTCTCCATAATCAAAGAGATCATCCTTGATCTGGAAGGCAATGCCTGTCAGTGTGCCGAATTCCTTCATGGTGCTTATAAGGTCCTTATCCTGGCTGACCGAGGAGGCGCCAGCCTCGCAGCAGGCTGCTATTAGTGAAGCCGTCTTTTGTCGGATGATTTCGAAGTACACATCTTCATCCAGATTAAGGCTACGGGTGCGCTCGATCTGCAGGAGTTCGCCTTCGCTCATCTCGCTCACCGCCTGTGAGACAATTCGCAGAAGATCGAACTGGCCTTTTTCCACAGAGAGAAGGAGTCCACGGGAGAGCAGGAAATCCCCAACTAGGACGGCTATCTTGTTCTTCCAGAGGGCGTTGAGGGAGAAGAAGCCCCTGCGGTAGTTGGCGTCATCCACCACATCATCATGGACCAAGGTGGCCGTGTGCAGCAATTCGATGAGGCTGGAGGCCGTGTAGGTGTTCTCATTCACCTCACCAAGGCACTTGGCAGAAAGGAAGACGAACATGGGTCTGAGCTGCTTGCCCTTCCGTTTGACGATGTAATGGGTGATCTTGTCCAACAGAGGCGTGTTGGACTTCATCGCCTGTTTGAAGCGCTCCTCGAAGAGGCCCATCTCTTCCCTTATCGGGCTCTGTATCTCTTGTACAATGCTCATAGATCGGCCGCTAAGTTAGCATGCTGATGAGGTCGATAGTCCGATGAATCGAATTATTGAAGGTCCCCTAGACGATTTCCAAGACAGCGATCTTTTCCTCGCTTGAGAAGGCCTTTATCCTCAGAGTGTTGAAAACATTGTTCTATTCCGTTAATTGCTTAACTTTGCCGTCCAAATTTTTTTGGAAGAGTGGCCCCGCTGCGCATATTCGATATTCCATTCATTGGATTGGCAGATGGAGATCATTCCTACGATTATACCCTGAATGGGGCGTTCTTTGAAGAATTCGGCAATGAAGAGTTGAAAGAGTCTTCATTCAAGGTAGATGTGGTCCTGAGCAAGAAACCCACATTCATGGAGTTGACGATGCATTTCTCAGGAAGCTGCACCGTGCCATGTGACCGCTGTGATGCCCCTTTAGAGATTCTGATGGATGGAGATTCGTTTCTTGTAGTGCGTTTCGGGGAAGGGCCAGACCAAGATGAAGAATTGATGTACATCCCCAACAATGCGACTCAGGTGAATATCGCGCAGTCCCTTTTCGAGACCATCGCGATAATGCTCCCGGCAAGACGGAAGCACAAGAAGAAAGATTGCGACCCTAAGGCCATAGAGGCCCTTGAACAACTAAGCCGAAGTTCGGAAGAAGAAAGCGACCCACGATGGGATGCATTGAAAATTTTGAAGACTAAAGAAGATAAATAAGAGACCATGGCACATCCTAAAAGACGACAGTCCACCACTCGAAGGGACAAGAGAAGAACCCACGATAAGGCACTTATCCCTACCATCGCCACCTGCCCAGCCACTGGAGAAGCTCATATGTTCCACCGTGCGCATTGGCTTGATGGCAAGCTATACTACCGCGGGAAGATCGTGATGGAGAAAGAAGTGCAGGCTTGATCCGCACAACTCTTTAAAGGTCTAAGGCATTGGCAGTCACCGCGGGTGACTGCCTTTTCTGTTTGTATAGCTTCGATTGGTATACTTGGACTTCTTAAAACACATTGACACCTTCCAGTGTCCTCATTAAAAAAGCAGAACTACCTTCATGATACGTGCAGCAATTACAGGAGTCAGCGGTTACGTTCCAGAGGATATCCTCTCTAATGCCGACCTGGAAAAGATGGTGGACACCAATGACGAATGGATCACCAGCCGGACAGGTATAAAGACTCGCCACATCCAGAGGGGCGAAGGACTGGGAACCAGTGATCTGGCCACTCCAGCCGTACTGGATCTGCTCAAAAAGACCAACACTCGTCCAGAGGAAGTGGATGCTCTGATCTGTGCTACGGTCACAGCTGATTACATTTTCCCGGCCACGGCCAATGTCATTTGTGATAAAGTCGGTATAAAGGGAGCTCTTTCATTCGATCTCGGGGCCGCTTGTTCTGGTTTCGTTTTCGCTTTGGCCACTGGAAGCCAATTCATAGAAACTGGGAAGTACAAGAAAGTCATCGTAGTGGGGGCGGATAAAATGAGTGCCATTACGGATTATACCGATAGGGCCACTTGTATCATCTTCGGAGATGGAGCTGGTGCGGTCATGCTGGAGCCGTCCAAGGACGAAACTGGGATTATCGACACCATCCTTCGATCGGATGGCTCTGGAAGGAATTACCTTATCCAGAAGGCCGGTGGGTCAGTTCTACCTCCATCTGAAGAGACCGTCAAACAGCGCTTGCACTATGTATATCAGGAAGGTCAGAGCGTCTTCAAGTTCGCAGTGACCAACATGGCTGATGTGTCCGCAGAGATCATGGAGAAGAACAATCTCAAATCCGAAGATATTGCTTGGTTGGTCCCCCATCAGGCCAACCTGAGGATCATCGATGCTACTGCTCGTAGAATGGGATTGGATGAAAATAAGGTCATGATCAACATCCAACGCTATGGGAACACTACTTCGGCAACCATTCCACTCTGTCTTTGGGAGTGGGAAAAAAAGCTGAAAAAGGGGGACAACATTGTTCTGGCTACCTTTGGAGGTGGTTTCACGTGGGCTGCCGCCTATTTGAAGTGGTCCTATGACACTGAGTAACTCTTATTTATTGTTGAATAACAAAACACCGACTAAGATGAAGCTGGAAGAAATCCAAGATCTCATCAAGTTCGTTTCCAAGTCAGGAGTGACCTGTGTGGAGATCGAACAGAAAGACTTCAAGATCACAATCAAGACGGAGAAAAAGGAAGCTAAGCCTCAGTATATGGCCGCGTTGCCCACAGCTGCTCCTGCACCGGTGCAGGCTGCTCCCGCATTGGCCCCTGCTCCAGTTGCAAAGGAGCCGACTCCTGCTAAGGAGGTTGAATCCAAGTACATCACCATCAACTCACCGATGATCGGTACCTTCTATCGATCCTCCGGTCCTGACAAAGGTCCATTCATCAATGTGGGAGATGAAGTGGCCCCCGGGAAGATCATCTGCATCGTTGAAGCAATGAAACTCTTTAATGAGATTGAGGCAGAAATCAGTGGAAAAATCATCAAGATACTGGTGGACGATGCGTCTCCAGTGGAATATGATCAGCCCCTTTTGCTGATCGATCCATCATGAACCAGATTGCTTGAACCAATCCTAAAGATAGTATGGCCAAATTCAAGAAGATTCTTATTGCCAACCGCGGTGAGATTGCTCTTCGTGTCATCCGTACGGCACGAGAAATGGGCATCAAGACTGTAGCTGTGTATTCCAAGGCTGATCAGGACAGTCTGCATGTCCGTTTTGCTGATGAGGCAGTTTGTATTGGTCCTCCTAGCAGCGCAGAATCGTACTTGGACATGTCGCGAATCATTGCAGCAGCTGAGATCACCAATTCGGATGCCATTCATCCTGGGTACGGCTTCCTTTCAGAGAATGCTCGATTCTCCAGAATCTGTCAAGAAAATAACATCAAGTTCATAGGGGCAAGCCCAGAGATGATTGAAGCCATGGGTGATAAATCCATGGCCAAGACCACGATGAAAAAGGCTGGTGTCCCATGTGTGCCAGGGTCTGAGGGACTCTTGACCTCACTGGAGGATGCCAAGCGCGTGGCCAAGTTGATCAAGTATCCCATCATGCTCAAGGCTACTGCAGGTGGCGGTGGAAAAGGCATGCAGGTCTGTAATAATGATGCAGAGCTCGCTGAGGCTTGGGAAAAGACCCGAAGAGAGGCCAAAGCTGCCTTTGGTAACGATGCGATGTACATGGAGAAGTTCGTAGAACAACCTCGCCATATCGAAATTCAGATTGTAGGTGATCAGCATGGGAATTTCTGTCACCTCAGTGAGCGCGATTGTTCCATTCAAAGGAGGCATCAGAAACTAGTAGAAGAGACCCCATCCCCCTTCATGACCAAACGTCTGCGTCAGAAGATGGGTAATGCCGCCATAAAAGCCGCTAAAGCTGTGAACTATGAAGGTGCTGGGACAGTGGAATTCTTGGTGGATAAAGACCGGAACTTCTACTTCATGGAGATGAACACCCGTATCCAAGTGGAGCATACCATCACAGAAGAAGTCATTGATCACGACCTCATCAGGGAGCAGATCAAGGTGGCCATGGGCATCAAGATTTCAGGCAAAAATTACGAGCCTACCAAGCACAGCATGCAATGTCGTATCAATGCTGAGGATCCATTCAACGGCTTCCGACCAAGTCCTGGAAAGATAACGGTCTATCATGCCCCTGGCGGTCATGGCGTGCGCGTGGATACACATGTCTATGCTGGATATACAATTCCTCCCTATTACGATAGCATGATCTCAAAGCTTATCGTGACTGCACGGACACGTGAAGAGACCATCGACAAGATGCTGAGAGCTTTGGGTGAGTATGTGATCGAAGGAGTGAAGACCACTATCCCTTTCCACATCCAATTGCTTCAGAATGAGGATTTCAGAAAGGGGAATTTCACTACGAAGTTCTTGGAGACCTTTGAGCTCAAGCCGATCTGAGTGCATGCCCTGTGCTCTGATCTGGTGACCCTTCTCCTGAACGGATGAAGGTGATTCCGACCTTTTAACCTTCTTTATGAGCCCCTATGTAGATTTATCATTGGGGCTAGGGACATCCCCTTTATCTTGTCGAACCAAGATGAAGCGGTCGCCCCGCATTCACTTGGGAGCTTTCATCACTTAATGCCAACCCAATGACACCTTCCTATTCTTCTTCTTTCTTTCCACTGAAATCCCTGTTTTTAGGGTATTTCCTTGCTATTGGCCTATGCAGTTACGCACAGATATTGCCCATAACCTACTCAAGGGCCAAGATCGACCTGACCCATACCGACATTCGAATGATAGCCGAATTAGGCTTGGAGGCCGATCACGGGGTTTATGTCAAAGGACGTCATCTCATCAATGACTATTCATCTGAAGAACTTGAACTCCTTGAGGCCAACGGCATCCCCTTTGACATCCTCATCGAAGATGTAAAAGCCCATTATGTGCAACAGAACATGACGCGGCAAGAAGACGGCCATGACCATGGTCGTATGCCTTCGGATTGTTCGGTCGGTGGGACGGAAGGCTTCAATTATCAGACCCCAGAAAACTATGCCTATGGAAGTATGGGCGGATACCTGACCTATTCAGAGATGTTGGCTGAATTGGATGAAATGGTCGAACTCTATCCGGAGCTTATCTCCCCGAGGCAGGAAATTGAAGGCCATACGACTTTCGAAGGGAGACCTATTGAATGGTTGAGGATATCAGACAACCCCAATTTGGATGAGGAAACGGAACCTGAGGTGCTCTATACGGCTCTGCATCATGCTCGTGAGCCTAACAGCCTATCCCAGTTGATCTTCTATATGTGGTACCTCTTGGAGAATTATGAAACCGATCCTGAGGTGCAGTATCTAGTCGATCAGACAGAGATGTTCTTTATTCCTTGTGTGAACCCAGATGGGTATGTCTATAATGGCGTGACGGATCCTAATGGTGGAGGGCTCTGGAGGAAGAACCGTTACAATGATGGTGGATTCGGTACCGGAATAGATTTGAATAGGAACTATGGCTACGAATGGGGGTTTGACAACCAAGGTTCTTCGCCAAACCCAAGCAGCGAGACCTATAGAGGCAGTGAGCCTTTTTCTGAGCCAGAGACCCAGGCCGTCAGAGATTTCTGCAATGAAAGGAACCTTCAGATCTGCCTCAACTATCACACCTTCGGCAACCTCCTTATCTATCCGTGGGGATATAGCGACTCTCCCACATCAGATGCTCCCACCTTCAATGCCTTCAGCGAGGTCATTACGCGCGAGAATAATTTCACTACTGGTACAGGAACTGAGACTGTAGGTTACACGGTGAACGGGGACAGTGACGATTGGATGTACGGAGAGCAAGTGACCAAACCCCTCATCTACTCGATGACCCCAGAAGTAGGTCCGGGAAATTTCGGTTTTTGGCCCCCTGAATCAATGATCGATGAGTTGAACAAGAGCGTTATGCTTCAGAACCTCACGGCCGCACATCTGCTTTTGAACTATGGAGAAGCCTATGAGGTGGGCGGAAGTAATGGCGTCACGGAACTCAATGGCAATGTAGAGATGAGCCTTAAGAAATTCGGCCTTTTAGATGGCGATCTCACTTTGTCACTCACTGAATTGACCACGAACGTGACTTTGGATGCTGTCCCTATCACCTGGACTATGACGCATCTGGATGAACAACTCTCGTCTTTCGCTTATAGCCTGGACCCCTCCATCTTGAATGGCGATGTATTCAAACTCCTGGTATCCGTGGATAACGGTGATTATGTATGGACGGACACCTTGTCCAAGACCTTTATCAACGGTGACTTAGACCTAGCCTATGAGGACGATGGATCCGACATGTCCGGTTGGGATATTGCCAGTGATTGGACCACGACCACTGAAGATTTCGTCACTGGCCCCTCCAGCATCACGGATTCACCATTCGGGGACTATGATGGAAATGATAATGTGGTGATGACCATAGATGAGCCTATAGACCTGTCCAATGCCAGCCTTGCCACGCTCACTTTCTATTGCAAGTGGGACATTGAGAATGACTATGATTTCGTTCAAGTCATGGCCTCGACCGATGGAGGGTCCTATACCCCGCTTTGTGGCCTCTATACCAATCTGGGCACAGGAAATCAGGATTTCGGACAACCGCTTTATGACAGCACTCAGGATGAATGGGTCTTAGAGGAGATCGATCTTGCTGACTACTTAGGTGAAGAAATGGTCTATCTCAGGGTGAGGCTCATCAGTGATGGCTTCTTAGAAGGAGATGGATTCTACATGGATGATATCACCGTCTCTGTGATCACAGATGGTCCAGTAGATATTCAGGACGTCTCCTTCACAGTGCCATTTGAGGCCATATCCAATCCATTCTCTGATGAACTGTTTGTGAGGCTCGATCTTAAAGAGAGCTTCCAGAATCTGGAGCTGGTCCTTTCAAATCCTATGGGACAAGTCATTTCAATGGAGTACATAGGGTCATTTCAAGAAGGGCTATATCAACGCTCTATGGATACCTCAGGTCTCGCTGCAGGATTTTACGTCCTCGAACTCAGGTGTAGCTCAGGTTCTTTAGGAAGTCACCGCGTAGTGAAGCAATGAGCCGAACATGATACGTTACCTGTCCCTTGCCCTATTGGCGATGACGATATCTGCCTGTCATCACCAAAAACCATTGGACGAAAGCCAGTTGACTCCCAGTCTGCATCGAGATCGCTTGCTGTTAGATCTCAGAGGAATGGTCAGGCCTGATCAAGTGGAAGGCGCATATCAACGGTACAACCTGCAACATGTCAGACTCATTGATAAAAGCACCAATACTTGGGTCTTCATCTTTGATACCTTGCTTATCTCCCCGGACAAAATGATTCCTCTTCTGGATGATTCACAATTCATCTCGCATGCAGAATTCAGCAGGGATTAGGTGTCTCACCTCTCTGAAGAGCGTTCAGGAATCCTGTCATGATTTTCTTGATGGCCGCTTAGGGCCTCTTTATAGGAAATAGATCTTGCACTGCAGGCCGAAGAACACAGTCGCCAAAAAAAGATGAATAGGTTGTGCCAATGCTGGCATTCCTGCATAAGCCAAGGTCATTCCGACCAGTATCTCAAGGAGCAGAAATAGCCCAAGGGCTCTGAGAACCCCATTATTCCAATGGACCCTATTCTTCCAAAGGAAGAAGCCATTGACCACAAGCAGTAGGATGGAAAAGGACCGATGGATCTCGAATCGTGTAGAGAGGTTTCCTATCCATTCTGAGCGGTCCATGAAGGTCTTAGCGATCTGATCCACCTCCTGGCGCACCTGAGTCCCCAAAACGACTTGTATCAAGGTGAGCACTATGGCCAATGCCAACAGACCTCTCAACCGAAATGATGGTGACGATGTCCTATCACTTGATCTAGCAATGACCATAAGCAGCAAGCCTATGATGAGGAAGGCGACCACCATGTGAATGGTGATGGTCCATGGAAGAAGATTGGTGGCCACCACCACGGAGCCCAACCAAGCTTGAAATACGATGGCTATCAAGGCTATGATGGACAGTATGGGAATCCATCGGTTCCATCGCCTAGCCCAAAGCGAAGCGATGACCAATGCCAGCATAGCATTCCCTGCCAAGAAGCCGAAGAGTCTGTTCACGTATTCAATCCACGTCCCTCGGGCATCAAAGGGTTCAGAAGCTATAAGCGCGGGGTCATTGCGCATGGCCTCAGCGGTCTGAGGGAGACCGATGGCCTCGATGAGTTGGATGTACTTATCCAATTTGATCTTACGCCCTGCCAAGAATTGAGCTTCGTAATCGTCCGGCAGTTCCTCCACCGAGAAGGGAGGAATCCATTGTCCAAAGCATTTAGGCCAATCAGGGCAGCCCATTCCAGATCCTGTGCTGCGCACAACGGAACCTGCGAGGATCACCAGATACACCAGAACCAAGGTGGTCCATGCCAATGCTGAAACTGTGGCTTTTGCTCTCATATTAGCGAGACAATGTTACGCTTATTGATGCTGTCGAACATCACTTATGCTCTACCAAGACCGTTGCCTTCGCGATCCTTACCTTTAGCCTCGCAATAAACGGATCAGAATGAATAAGATAGTGAAGGATGCACAGGAAGCCATTAAAGGCATCACGGATGACATGACCCTGATGCTCGGAGGATTCGGCCTGTGTGGTATCCCAGAGAACTGTATCAGTGCCTTGGTGAAGTCAGGTGTGAAAGGTCTGACCTGTATCTCCAACAATGCCGGGGTGGATGATTTCGGTCTGGGGCTGCTCTTGCAGCAACGACAGATCAAGAAGATGGTCTCCTCCTATGTTGGGGAGAACGATGAATTCGAGCGACAGATGCTGAGTGGTGAATTAGAAGTGGACCTCATCCCGCAAGGTTCCTTAGCAGAGCGTTGCAGAGCCGGAGGGGCAGGAATCCCTGCCTTTTTTACCCCTGCAGGGTATGGTACTGAAGTAGGCGAAGGAAAGGAAGTGCGAATCTTCAATGGCAAACCGCATATCCTTGAAAGTGCCCTGCTCGCTGATTTCGCCATCGTGAAAGCTTGGAAAGGTGACCGTTTCGGGAATCTGGTCTACAAGGGTACCGCCCGTAATTTCAATCCTGTAATGGCCATGGCCGGAAAGATCACCATTGCAGAAGTGGAGCACCTGGTCGAACCTGGAGAACTGGACCCCAATCAGATCCACACCCCGGGAGTCTTCGTTCAGCGCATATTCCAAGGAGTGAATTACGAGAAGCGCATAGAGCAACGCACTGTCAGAACAAAATCTTAAGCACATGTTGGATAAACACGGAATAGCAAAACGCATCGCACAGGAATTGATCAATGGCTGGTATGTGAACCTGGGCATTGGCATACCAACGCTCATTGCCAACTATGTCCCCAAGGGGATCGAGGTGGAATTCCAAAGTGAGAACGGCATATTGGGTATGGGACCATTCCCTTATGAGGGAGAGGAGGATGCAGATCTCATCAATGCAGGAAAGCAGACCGTGACCTTGCTGCCAGGCGCCTGTATCTTTGATTCATCCACCAGTTTCGCCATGATTCGCGGACAACACATCCAACTGACTGTTCTAGGTGCAATGGAAGTGGCCCAGAATGGGGACATCGCCAATTGGAAGATCCCAGGACATATGGTCAAAGGCATGGGAGGGGCCATGGATCTGGTGGCCAGCGCACAGAATATCATTGTCGCCATGATGCACACCAATAAGGCTGGAGAATCCAAGATTCTCCCTGAATGCACCCTACCGCTAACAGGAGTGGGTTGTGTAAAGAAAGTTGTGACGAACTTGGCCGTGATGGATGTGAAGGATGGTGCCTTCCACTTATTGGAAAGGGCTCCTGGCGTGAGCGTTGAAGAGATCCAGGCAGCGACCTCAGGAAAGCTGGTCATCCCTGATGTAGTGCCTGAAATGAGCCTCTGATGAGTGAGAACCGAATTGAGAGTCGCCAAAAAACTCTGGTGGAGGACTTCAGTATGTTCGATGACTGGATGGAACGATACGGCCTTATCATCGATATGGGGAAAGACCTCAAGGCCCTACCTGAAGCCGACCACACAGAAGACAACATCATCAAGGGATGTCAATCCAAAGTATGGCTCACCGCCTCCAAATCGTCAGATGGACATGTCCATTTCCTTGCGGACAGTGATGCCATCATCACCAAAGGACTGGTATCCATGATGATCCAAGTTCTTTCAGACGCCAGCCCTGAGGAAATTTTGAATGCCGACCTGTCTTTCATCAAGGAGATAGGGCTTCAAGAGCACCTGAGTCCTACCCGTAGCAATGGACTTGCAGCTATGGTCAAGCAGATGAAGATGTACGCACTAGCGCTGAGCACGGCCTGAGTTACCAGCTGGTTCTGGTTCGCCATTCTTTCGGATAATGGTTCTTCATCCGGCCGTGGACCCATTTGGCCCAGCCTAAGGAAAATCCATTGTAGTTCATAAGCGTCCACCCAGACTCAGGCCCTGACACGGCAGGGGTCTCTCGTCTCAGATAGGCCCAGGTCTCTTCCAGATTCAGCTTCACTTCCATGGCCTTTGCCCAGCCAGGAGCAAGAGCCGTTCCCACATTTGGAATGAAGTCTTTTCCTTTCCACTCACCCAAGGGAAGCCCTGGCCGTTTAAGCAGTCTCCCTTTATCCAATTCTGCCAAGAGCTCCATGACCTGTCCATCTAAGGCATAGAGTTCCCCCTTCCATTCTGCCACTTCATATCCATCGGAGACCGAGGTCCAAGGCAAATCCCCATTCCAGATATCCCAATGGCCTTTCCCAGAACTCTTTCTGACCCCACTTTCACGCCCAAGCTTCCTGTAGACCGACATAAAGAAACCCTCCCCTCTCACTTTATGCTGGTAGGCCTGATAGGAATGCCCGTTTTCTGACATGGGCTGGAATCCCCAAGACGCCTCAACGCGTATTGGAAACGGCTCCATTCCATTGGACAACAGATGTTCATTCAACTCACTGTTCTCCTCTGGGGCAAAGGTGCAGGTGGAGTAGATCAGCAAGCCTCCTTCTTTCAAGGCTGGAAGGATATCCTCTACTATACCCTTCTGACGAATGCCACAAGAGCTCACGTGGCCTGGAGACCATTCCTGAATGGCCTTCGGGTCTTTACGGAACATGCCCTCCCCTGAGCATGGCGCATCGACTAGAATGAGGTCGAAACGATCTTTCAGCAAGCCGAGTTGGCTGCCATTGGCCCTGGTCACTGCATGCCTAGGATGACCCCATTTCAAGAGGTTCTCGCTGAGCACATCCACACGACCTGGATGAATGTCATTGGAGACGAGAAAAGCCTTCTCAGGCAAGAGGGATCGCAGAATGAGGCTCTTCCCACCAGGGGCTGCGCATAGATCTAGACATATTGCATTTTCAGGCATTTCATATTGGGATAGGACCTGAGAAAGGATCATAGAGGAGGCCTCTTGGGAATAATAGGCGCCTG
>JAQCAN010000252.1 GCA_027621335.1 Bacteroidota bacterium | reverse complement strand
AGGAAGCATTTCTCCGTCCAATAGCTGGGAACTGTAGCCGATATCGGCCATATCATGGCCCTTACTGACCTCCGACTGATACGATACGAAGAGGTCTCTGAATTCCTCAAAAAAGAGTTTCCTCCGGTGATGGATACGCATCCCCAATTCAGAGAGCATCTCATTCCAGATGGACAATTGCAAAGGATCGAAGACCCTGTTCTCTGAGAAGTACTTCAGAAGGTTATTGCGCTGTGAGAGCGCTTTATTGTAGTCCAGAAGGTCCATGAGGTAAGAACGGTCGTCCAAAGAGATGACCATGTCCATGAACTTCCTGCGCTCTTCGCTCCCTTCACGGATCAGATCGGCATCATAAGGAGATATGATGACCACAGGAAAGGAGCCTATATGATCGGCTAAGCGCTCATACTCCTTTTCATCCCTTTTGAATTTCTTCCTATGACCCCGCTGGACCGTGCAAGTGAGCCGGGTAGGAACACCATCTTTCTTGAATTCCCCACGTACTACGAAGTAGTCCTCATCATGCTTGATGTTCTGTACATCCTGCATATTGAAGTATCCCTTACAATAGCTCAGGTAATAGATGGCTTCTAGGATATTGGTCTTTCCACTTCCATTAGACCCAGTGATGCAATTCAGTCCCTCATGGAACTCAAGCGACTGGCTTGCATGATTCTTAAATCGGTCAAGAATGAGGGAGGATAGATAGAGATTCATCACTTGTGCAAATTTACTAAGTGTACCGCAGAGATTGCACCTCTGTACAGCAGTCTAAAAAAGTCTATTTTTGCACGAAATTTTTACCAAAGCATGGCTCACAAGAAATCCGAAGAAACACTGGTCGATGTCGCTGAAGCGTATAGCAAGACCGAGCACTTCGTCAATGAGAACGGAAAGAAGATCACCATAGTCATCTTGGTGATCGTAGGAGCCCTTTTGGCTTACTTCGCCTATAAGAATTTCATCGTTGAGCCTAAATCCAATGAGGCTGCCGAAGTCATGTGGAAAGCTCAATACTACTTCCAAATCGACTCCCTTAATCTAGCCTTGAATGGTGATGCCAATGGGAATCCTGGTTTCCTTGAAATCATCGATGATTATAGCGGCACTGATGCGGCAGCTTTGGCCAAACACTATGCGGGAGCATGCTACCTCAATCTAGGCCAGTTCAGTGATGCCATAGAAATGTTCGAGAGCACTTCATTCAGTGATGTGATGTTGGAAAGTGAGCGACTTGGGGCAATCGGAGATGCCAGTGTGGAGAATGGTGACCTAGATAAAGCCGTTGCTTCTTTCAAGAAAGCATCCGATCACGGACCGAATGCTTTCACCACACCTATCTTCTTGAAAAAGTTAGGTATCGCCTTGGAAGCTCAAGGAGAATATGGTGAAGCTGTGAAAAGCTATGAGCGCATCAAGCTCGACTATCCTCAATCTGCGGCCGGTCGTGACATCGATGTCTACATCGCTCGGGCAGCTGCCAAGAGCTGATCGCTCCTAGCAGTCCATGGCTACATCCTTAAAGAATCTATCCGATCAAGATTTGGAAGGTATCAGTCTTCCATCGGGACTTCATGTGGCCTTGGTCGTATCTGAATGGAATGATGAGATCACTTCAGGTTTGCTAGAAGGGGCCATGGAGGTCCTTGCTCTCTATTCCAATCATCTTTCAGTTCATATCCATCATGTTCCAGGAAGTTTCGAACTTCCCATGGGAGCCCAATGGGCCTTCGAGTATCAGGATGTGAATGGAGTCATCTGCATTGGAAATGTGATACGTGGAGAAACGGCCCATTTCGACTTTGTCTGCCAAGCGACTACTGAAGGGATATTGAAAGTAGGACTAGCCTACGACAGGCCTTGTATCTTCTGCGTACTTACCGATGATACCATCGAACAATCACGAGCGCGCTCTGGTGGCGAACATGGAAACAAAGGCACCGAGGCGGATGCTGCGCTCCTTAAGATGCTGAGCCTGAAAGAAAGCTTGGTCAACCCGCAGAGATGAGCGTACTGAGCAGATAGAGGCCTGGGTCCAACTTCTTCCTCCTGAGCTCCATACCCCCTTCGGATTTCATCACCATGGTGATCAGTCCAAGACCGGCTCCTCCTTTTTCTGATATCTTTCCATTGTTCATGGTGAAGCGATAATGCTCCTTCAGGGCAGAAGCATCCATGCGATTCAGTGCCTCTACAAGGCCAGAGACTTTCTCAACATGGGCTGTGTCTGCCAATCCGATCAGAAGTATTTTCACTTTCTCATGCAGATAGGCTACCCCTAGTCCATAAATCGGGGAACCTCCGTTTTGCAAACTATGAATAAGGATGTTCTGAAGGCCTTCTATAAGGATGGTGAACGTGCGCTTTTGGACCTGTTTCTGGACACCTATGCCGAGCAATGCCTGCTCCACTTCTTGAGTGATGACATGGACTTTTGCAGCGTCCATCTCACCCGACCACTTCCAGATATGTGGTGCACCTTGCGCTGACTTCTCACCTTCGAACCACTCCAGCTCTTTCTCTGTATGTTCTAAAATAGTGGGGTTGTCCAAAGGTGCCTATCATCTGAATAAAAGCTAATTACGGGAAATTATTCCCATGACGACAGATGAAGCATAAGGTCTACCAACTGATTAACGTTGATAACGTATCGAAACTGATGATTAGAATCTAGCGCAGGGGATGATGCGCTTTCGCTTGCTGTACTTGTTATTCTTAGGGTCAGCGAATTCATAGATGAACGAGACCTCATGAGCTCCAGCTGTACTCGATATCAATGGGCTTATGGTGATATCATAGCTATAACCGAACTTGAGCTTCTGTATCTCATACCCGAAGAGCAGCGCGATTGCATCATGGTTGATGACGTCATATCCATTCTTCTTGAATCCTGGTATACCTCTATACCAGAGACCGAAGACGACTGGGCTATATTCATAATAAAGCCCGATATCCAATTGGTCATAATCCTGTTGAAGACGATAATTGAAGGCCATCAAGGTTGAATGCATCCCTCCAGACTTTGTCTTCTTCCTGATCATGTGCCGGTAACCACCATGGACGGTTCCCCTCATGGGTACGAGGGCCTCGCTCCCCAAGAGTGATTCGTTGGGTTTATTGATATGTGACGCAGCAGCACCTAACCAGAATTCATGAGAATATAAAAGCACACCTGACCCCACATCGAAGAAGGAACTGGTCGGCTGATTGAAAGTTTCCACGGTAGAAGATCCATCCGGCCTGACCAACTGATCTCCGAAGACCAAATCGGTTGGATCGAAGGTCCTCATGCTTCGGCCAAAGCTTACACCTGGCCTCACATAGAGGTCATAATTCAATTGGAACTCATAACTATAGAGCCCCGCTATAGTCGAATATCCTAGGTTTCCACTTCCGGCCTTGTCATGATTGACCATGATGCCCA
>JAQCAN010000251.1 GCA_027621335.1 Bacteroidota bacterium | reverse complement strand
CGAGTCTGGAGTTGTTTGAGACTTTTACCAAGCAAACAACCAATTTATGAGACTCCTCAGTGTTCTAATCTTCTTTTGCTTTCCTTTTCTCATAGTTGGACAGACCTATGTCATCACTGGAGAATTGCGTTCTACCCAGAATGAACCTATCGTTTTTGCTTCGGTCGTACTCTCTGGTGTAGCCGACTCGGTTATGGTCAAAGCCGGAACAACGGACAATAATGGCGAATTCAGACTCGCAGGCATTCCCAATGGGGAGTATTTCCTATCGGCCATCTCTGTTGGTTATGGTAAATACAATAGCCCGGTCATTACGGTAGCAGGGAAGGACATGAGGCTGCCAGGTGTGGTGATGGAAGAAGAAAGCATTGCGCTGGAAGGGGTGACCATCAAGGCTGAACGGCCGATGATAGAGGTCATGCCCGATAAGACGGTCTTCAACGTAGAGAATGCAGGAAGCACAGCAGGTCTATCTGGTTTCGAACTATTGCGCAGAGCGCCCGGAGTGGTCATTGATAACAATAACAATCTTATCGTAGAAGGGAAGAGTGGCGTCCAGATCTGGATCGATGGCAAACCCAGTGTCCTCTCAGGGGATGACCTGGTCCAATACCTACGTTCGCTTCAAGCCAGTGATATCGAATCCATCGAGGTCATCACCCAGCCTTCTTCCAAGTATGATGCAGAAGGTACGGCCGGCATCATCAATATCAAATTGAGAAGGGATAAGAGATACGGTACAAATGGAACAGTGAGTCTTGGAACCGGATATGGCGAATACTACAAAGTGAATGGCTCCTTTGCGCTCAATAATAGGACTAAGAAGACTAACACTTTCCTCAATTACGGTAACAACTTCGGAAAGAGTTTCAATTATATGAACTTCGATCAGGAGATTCTGGATATCAACTATCAAGAGCGTTCTAGGAGCGTCCGCAATTATGAAGGTCACAATCTTAAAGCCGGTGTGGATTTCTATACCGGAAAGAAGAGCACGTTTGGGGTTATCTTGAACGGTAACCTCTCAGATGGTGGGAGCACAAATCGTTCTACCACCACTATTCTCCCGGTAAATTCGACTACACCTAACGCTGTTCTCCAAGCTCAGAGCATCGATGTCTATGACAACACCAATATTTTCCTAAATGGGAACTACCGCTATGAGGACACCTTGGGCTATACCATCAGCATGGACATCGATTATGGCACCTATGAGAGCAGCAGGGTGAATGATCAGCCGAACACCTATTTCAATGGGGATGAATCTGAAGTCTTATTCATCAGGAATTATCAGATGATCACTCCATTGGAGATCACCATCCAATCCATCAAAGCGGATTATGAGCAGAATCTCGCTGGAGGTAAGCTTGGATTGGGCGTCAAGGGGGTTCAGGTGCGTACTGAGAATTCCTTTGATTTCTTTGAGGAGATGGATGGCGAATTGGAATTCCAGCCCTTTAAAAGCAATGCCTTTCAGTATACAGAGGACGTGTTGGCTGCCTATGTGAACTACTCTTACCGAAAAGATAAATGGAACTTTCAAGCAGGATTGAGGGCTGAGAATACTCATTCTTTAGGTCTTCTCGAATCAGAGCAGGATATAGCAGATGGGAGGGTAGAAAGGGATTATCTGAACCTTTTCCCGAGTGGAGGGGTCACCTATCAGGTCAATGACATCAATACCTTGTCCATGAATTACAGCCGCAGGATCAACCGTCCTGACTATGGGTCCTTGAACCCCTTCGAGTTCCGATTGAACGAATTAGGCTTCAGGAAAGGAAATCCATTCCTCCAGCCTAATTACACGGATAATATTAAACTGTCACATACCCATAATTACAAATTGACCACGTCCGTTTCATATAGCTACGTGAGGGACTTTTATGCACAGGTGACCGATACGGTAGATTTCCAGACCACCTTCGTCCAGGCACGGAATGTCGCCAATGAGGAGGTCTTTGCCATCAATGTGAGTTATCCATTCGATGTGGCCGAATGGTGGAGTGTCTATGTGAATCTTTCGGCTTCTCAGACCAGTTATACCTCTATTGACCCCAAGTTCAATCCTATAACGCAACGCTCCTATAATGCCTATGGACAGAACACCTTCAAACTTCCCAAGGAGTGGAACTTCGAAGTTTCAGGATGGTTCAGTGGTCCTTCAGTATGGGGCGGAACCTTCTTGACACAGAGTCAAGGGGCATTGGATCTGGCCGTGAACCGGAAATTCCTGGACGACCAATTGACTTTCAGCTTATCTTACTCTGACATCTTCTATACAGCTCCGTGGAGAGCGACTGGAGAGTTCAATGACATCCAAGTGGTAGGAGATGGAGGATGGGAGAGCCGTGTGGCACGTGTCAATTTCAGTTACATTTTCGGGAATCCTGAGCTGAAAGCCAATCGAAGGAAAACAGGAACTGAAGAAGAGATACAGAGGATCAACTAGACAGGCGTTCTGCCATGGCCTCTGCAGCCACATAGGCTTCGGTCCAAGCCGCTTGGAAATTGAACCCACCTGTGATTGCGTCAATGTTCAAGACTTCCCCGGCCATGAATAAGCCTTTGTGCAGTCGGCTCTCCATGTTCTTGAAGTCGATTTGCTTGAGTTCCACTCCACCACAGGTCACGAATTCCTCTTTGAAAGTGCTCTTGCCGTTCACGTTGAGGGTAGAGCAGGTCAGGACTCGCACCAAGCTGTCCATTTGCAGGGAAGTCAGACTGCCGAAATTGTCGTCTCTCAGTTTGGCCTGCCAGCAGAAACGTTCCCATAGCCGTCTCGGAACATCGAAGAGCGGGTACTTCTTGGCCATGCGCTTCCCATGTTCCTTTCGCATGGTCTCGATAACTTCCCTTACCGTATCGGAATCCCTTCCGATCCAGTTCACCTCTACTAGGAAGTGATACTCCAGATGATTCAGTTCCTTGGCTGCCCAGGCCGAGCATTTCAGGACAGCCGGACCGCTCAGGCCCCAATGGGTGATGAGTATGGGACCAGAGGCAGAGTATCCCGTTTCAGGAATCCGCACTTCAGCCTCAGGCATGCTCAAGCCTTGCAGGTCCTCTAGCATCTGATCCTTGATGTTGAAGGTGAAGAGGGAAGGGACTGGTGGGACGATGTCATAGCCGAGCTCTTGGAGCATCGCCCAAACAGAAGGAGTGGAGCCTGTGGCCAGCATGACGCAGCGGCTTTCCAAGTCATGGTTCGTGGTCTGTATGGACCAATGTCCATCGGCCAGATGCAGGCCCTTGACCCCTTCTTGCATGCGCACTTCAATGCGATGGCTGTTCACTTGCGCCATGAAACAATCGATGATGGTCTGAGAGGAGTCGCTGATTGGAAAGACCCGACCGTCTTCTTCGATCTTAGTCTCCACTCCGCGCTCGCTCAGCCATGCCATCATGTCTCCACAGAGGAATCTGTGGAAAGGCCCTAGGAGTTCTTTGGCTCC
>JAQCAN010000250.1 GCA_027621335.1 Bacteroidota bacterium | reverse complement strand
GGGAAGACGGTCCAAGTCAAACCTCCATCGTTACTCACTTCTACAGTCAATGGAGAAAACGAGAAACAGCAATACGCGAAAATCTGCTGGTACTCCACAATGACCGAAGAATTTGCAGAGAAATCCAAAGATGGCGAAGTCAGCGTTCCTAGAACTGACTCATAGTCAGGCAGGGTCGGTTGGTTATAACGGAAGCAATCGAAGAATGCATAACCATTCGAACTGGTTGTGAAGTTCGGAGTCAGTGAACCGAATCCAAAGTTGGTTGGATTGTTGAGCCCTCCGCTACCGCCTTCCTTCCATATCTCCGTTCCACTAGGTGAAGAGTCTAGCGCCTCCCATGGTCCTACACCGTTATCCCCAGCAAATCCATTGGAGAAGGTCTCCGAGAACAACGTTGTTCCCTTGTTTAAAGAAGAAGGGATGGATGGCCTGCTCAATGGTGCATTATAATCGATTGTCAGCATCGGAGACACCTTTCCCTCTTCATTATTTACGCTCTGTGCAAAGACGGAGCCAGTGAAAAGCACTACTGCAAGTGCTGTGATAAGTCGTATAGTTCGCATAGCTTACTGATTAATCTTTTGTAAATAGAGGTCAAAAATACCTTTCTAGGACAGATTCCAAGCCTATTCGCTTTATCTTATTCCACCTTCTATTCAATTCCTGTCTTGCGAATCAGTTCTTCCTTGATGATGGTGAAGACTGCTTTATTCATCATATCATGTCCACAATTCAGGTCTGCAACTGGCCAAGACAAGCCCTTTTTCTTGAGTTTTTGCTTGATGGCACGGGGTCTGATGATCTGATCATAGCGCCCAAGAAATATACTGACATAGGCCCCATCCTTTAGAATCCGGTCTATTCGCGCTAAATCAGGCCATAATCTTCTCAAGATCAACCATGTAGCCAATAATTTCTGCTTTGCCTCAGGACCTGAGACGTTATCGACTATCAATTTCCTGCGCTTAGATGTAATCAACTTCCATTTCTCAAAGAAGAGAGCCAAAGATTCTGGTCTTGATGAAGCACGCATGTAATACCCGAATACCCTTCGGCCCAAAGAGGTATGGGTAAATAGCCTATTCCAAGGATTCATGAGGATCCCATCAGTGGCCAAAAGGATAAGGCCTTTGAAGCCTTCCGCAGGGAATTGCGCGTAGTTGAGCGAAAGACGCCCTCCTAAACTGAATCCCAGAACTGTGTGATAAGGCTTCCCTGCGGAACGAATGAGACTTCGAAACCACGTATTCCACTCCTCCACACTGAGAGGTTCTTTCGCTTCAAATCCTTCCATCTTGGAATCCCCATGGAACGGGAGATCGATCAATAAACAGGTGTGGCTCTCTGTCAAAGACTCGGCTAGGAACCTGAAATCACTTCTCTCCTTGCCATAGCCATGCAGGCATATCAAGAGGTGCTCCCCACGGCCCCAGGATTCGAAGGCCAATTCCAGTCTTCCACATCCATGGGTTTCAAGACTCATTCCAAGAACTTTCTGGGCGGGACAATGAACAGACTCAATGAGAGCATCATCGCATCTTGGACATCTGTAGTGAACAATACGTCAGAAGGGTCGCGGATAATGGCATCCACATCAGAGATATCGAAGGCCAGGTTCATCCGATAACCAAGACTGGCACCTACCCACAACCAGTCATGGATCTCGCGTTCGTACCTGAGGTCCAGATGTGCTTCCGTCATCTCTAGGAAATAAGGGGCTGGCCGACCCTCGAGATTGATATTGTAGTTCGCTCCCTGCAAGCGAGCTCCAGCATAGAAGATGTCCTTTTGAGTCATTGTGTAGCGAACTCTTGCCAACTGAGGGAGGACGCATTCGATACCCCAATGGGAGTTGATTGTATTGTAGTAGGCGATAATCGGCAGGATAGACCTGTTTCCGAGCGCATAACTGTATGAGACGCCAAGACCGATGCTCTTGTCATCGTTGATCTTCACCCCGTACAAGCCTACCCAAGATATCTTCAGATAATCCGCTTTTCCTTCTGCGAAAAGGTCATAATCGCCATTGAACAGTCCTTGGAATCTGACGATGAGGAACTTGTTGCCACGGAATGGCTTGGCCATATAGATGTCCCCTCCAATGGACCGCAGATCCTTGTCCTCAAGAAGGGAAAAGAACTCATTGCCCAAACTCTCAGGTGATTCGAAGTTGAACTCCTCATGCTGGTATTGAAGGCCGATGGCGAGCTTGAATTGCTCCTTGTTCATCAAGGGAGCTCTGATCTTCACGCTCCAGCGTTCATTCTGGCTTAATTGACTCTGTTGTATGGATTCTCCATTACTGTCCGATAACCTGAATGAATGATCTGTAAAGACATCACGCTTCAATTCGAATCCTTTGGAACGAGGGAGACCTGAGACCGTTGGAATGCAAAATACCGTGTCAGAACAATTCAAGAAATCCAATTGTGCTCGAGCATCCATAAAAATGATCAAGCCGACCAGAAGGAGGCAGATTCTCATTTCTTCATGATGAGGGAGGAAGCCGTTGTGCCTTTTTCTGAGCGAAGCGTGATGAGATAGGTGCCTTCAGCTATGCCGTTCATATCCACTTCTATAGTTCTCCCATACTCAAGCGGTCTGAACGCTGAAACCTCCTTACCACTCATGTCCACAACGGTCAACCATTCAATGGACTCATCACTCTGAATCTGAAGTTTATCGAAGACCGGATTAGGAGAAAAACTGACCTCAAAGCTGAGTTCATCCAATCCAACAGTGGACACGCAAGGCGTGCTGCTTGCCAAGAACCAGTTCAGAGCGCCCAGCATGGCAGGGAAATAGCAGTTCCCATGGTTCAATGGACCCAATCCTATAGCATTCACTGATGTCGCTCCGTTGGCGTTCATAGTCTCCTCAGCCGTCAAGCTATTGCTGAAATCCACCTGCTCATCAGCGGTGCAGTAGTACATCCGAATTGGACGAGTGGGTGTCCAATCATAATTGTCGTTGGCCTGCAAAGCGAGCTTGAAGGTGTTGTTCTCATCCGTCTCAAAGGAGTTGACGAATTCAGGGGTCAACAATTCCGCAGCAAGGTTTGGAAGCAGGGGATTCAAATTATCCATGCTGTAGGTGAAGTTGTTCCCATCGAAATAAGGGACCACCACTTCATCGTAGGGCGATTGAAGTACGTCAGAATAGCTGTCGTAGATGTTACCATAGGCGGTTTCATAAGAAGCCAAGGTATAGACGATGTAGCCAGGGTTACTATATGGAGCGCCCGAGAGGATCACAGGTGCTTGGGAGGTACTGAGATCATACGGTCCAGAACCTGGCCCAGACGCGATGACATTGAACTCCTCCAACAGAGCATTGTCCTCGATGTATTTATGCATGGCCATAGCCGCATGGCCGCCTTGTGAATAGCCGGTGATAAGGACTTCTCCATTATCCACCTCACCTTCATCGGCCAAGAACTCCCGCACCGCACGGATCATATC
>JAQCAN010000249.1 GCA_027621335.1 Bacteroidota bacterium | reverse complement strand
TTGATGTATCGCACCATCTGCTTCTTATCCAAGCAGAGGTCCATGGCCTTCCGCACTCTGGCATCTAGCAGCGGAGAGTCTTTGCTAGCGGGGAGCATGGTATCCACCAAGAGGCCCAGATAATCCGTTTTCAGCGCGGGTTGGGTGATGAGGACAAAGCGGTCCTGATAGGCCTCGGCCAGATTCCCTTCGGCATCCAAGATCTCATTGCGATAAGCTTGATGAAGACCTGAGATCATGTCATAGCGGCCTTTTAGGAAATCAAGGAACATGGTGTTCTTATCAGGGACGAAGCTCACACTCACGGCATCAAGGTAAGGCAAGGAATACCCTTGCTTATCCGTCATGAAATAGGTCTCATTCTTAACCAAAGCCAGGCTCACCCCTTCCATCCAGAAGTTCATGCGGAAAGGTCCAGTTCCGACAGGGTGTGCTCTGAACTCATCTCCATAATGCTCGACCGCTTCATGAGGGACCACATAGCAGAAGGGCATAGAAAGCATACCGAGAAATGGCGGAAAGGGGTTCTTCAATCGAAGTTCCAAGGTGCTGTCATCGATTGCCCTGAGGGCATCGCCTTCCGCCAGGACATCGAAGATCCATCGCCCCGGTGAGGCGGCATCCGCGTCCATGACCCGTTTGAAACTGTAGATGAAATCCTCAGCCTTTACTTTTCGCCCTTTGCCTATGGACTCATCCTCTTGGAAAAACACATCCTCCCTCAAGTGAAAGGTATAGGTCTTGCCGTCCTCAGCGATATCCCAGGACGTAGCAATGGCAGGAAGAATCTGTTGGTCAGGCCCCAGTTCGACCAATCCTGAATAGATCTGCGATACCCACCATATGTTCTCTAGATTATTGGCAAAAGCCGGATCGAGAGAGGAGATCCCAGCAGACTCATTGTAGTAGAAGACCATCTTGTCAGGATGCCGTTGGTCCGGTGCACATGCCGACAAACTGAGAATGAAGATGAGACAGGCATGCCACCAACTGAAACGGAGTCCCTTGAGGTGACCCTTCAATGCACTGGCATCGGTATCATTTGGGCCACTCCATCTCATGGTATGGTGATACCGATTTTAGCCAGATTTCGCTTGACCACATCCCTGAGATCAGGTGCAATGTTCGTGGTCAAGAGGGCAAGGAGACATAAAGAGGCGAAAATGGCCGAACGATAGAGGACATCCCACCAGAGCCAGCCTTCCAACCGAGGGAGATAATGATTGATGAGAACCAGGAGAGCTGCTACCAGAACGGCTTTGAGATGGCTGGATTTGAAGGGTTGTAAGCCCAACTTGACCTTGACAAAGGCCCACTTCAGGAACTCAAAACCCATGATGCTGATGAAAGAGGCCAATGCTGCTCCCGTGATGCCATAGATTGGAATCAAAAGGTAATTGCTTATGATGGCCACGATGGAGAGCATGAGGATGAAGTAGGTGGTCCAACGGTAATAAGGAGAATAATTGATGATGACCCCATTGACCCCCGTACCTGTCTGGGCCAATCTCGCCAGACCTATGAGGATGAAGACCTGGCCCGCTTGATCATTGTTCAACTGGAGCACGTCCAACATGTTCTCCAAGTTGATGAACAGAGCCAGGAAGATGAAGCCACTGACGACCGTCTGATTCAGAGACGTGCGTTCATAGAGGTCCTGCATCTTCTGTTTCTCATTGCGCTCGAAGAATTGGCTGATCAAGGGGGTCGCAATGGTTCCCAGTCCTTTGCCCGGCATCAGGATGGTATTGCCTATGTAGACCATGATGGCATAGACACCCGCAGACTCGAGACTCTGCGTGGTCAACAGAAGTCCGATCATCAGGATATCCACATTGGAGATGATGCTATTGGAAGCCCCTGACATCATATTGAACAGACCGAAGTCCAAGGATTCCTTGACAAAAGGACGTCCAAGTGAAGGGTTCCATCTCAGGTCGAATCGCTTCTTTCTGATAAGATGCATCAAGAGCACGATGGCATTGAATGCATAGCTCAAAGTCCAACAGCCCAGGAAGAAGGAAAGGCTCCAACCGAAGTACCAAGTCCCGATGAGCAGCCCTGCCGTGATGAATTTGAACAGGAACTCGTAGACGAAGACTGGCAAGGTCGTCACCAGATGCACCCTGCAGAGCGCAGTGAAGAACATATAGAAGGTCATGCTCAGCAGGATGGGAATGGACAGGTAATAGTACTCACTTAGCAGGGCGGAATCCTCGACTTTGAAGGAGATGATGGGCTCTTTGAACAGAACGAGTGCTGCAGTGACCAGCAAGGAACCGATGCCCATGATGGACAGGGCAAAAGGGATGAGACCGGGCTTCTTCCCTTCTTGGAATCCTGGAAAGTATCGCATGAGGACCGAAGGCGCACCCAATAGCGCGAACTGCATACCGATGAAGACGATGGATAGGATGATACGGGTCAGCCCGTATGCTTCATCGCCAAGGATGCGCGGGAAGAGCATGACCACATTGACATAGCCGATGAGCACACCTGCATAAAGAAGTGCCGTGTTCCAAATCGACTGTCGCGCGATGATGCCCATCGTCAATGGGGTCTAGTGGCCTCTTCCTTGAAGAAGTTCCAATACCATTGCATGGCCTCCTCCAATCCCTCTTGAAGGGAGTAAGCAGGCTTATACCCGAGAAGGCGCTGGGCCTTTGAGATATCGGCCAAGCTGTGCTTGATGTCTCCAGGTCGCTCAGGAATGGTCTCCAAACGAACCTTCGTCTTTGCTCCACTCACCCTATTGAGAGATTCCTCAAGCCTTTGGACCAATTCATTGATGGTATAGCGTTCTCCGAAGGCAATGTTATAGGCTTGATTGAGCGCTTCGGGATTCGTCACAGTGGCTGCCAGTTGGTTGGCTTGAAGGACATTCTCGATGTAGGTGAAATCCCTGCTTTGTGTGCCATCCCCATGGATGGTGACAGGTTCCCCACTCATCATGGCCTTGATGAAGCGGGGAATGGCCGCGGCATAGGCCCCTTCAGGATCCTGATTCTTTCCGAACACGTTGAAATAACGCAAACCAACTGTTTCAAGTCCATAGAGCTGCCCAAAGACCTTGGCATACATCTCGCCCACCGCCTTGGAAGCGGCATACGGTGAGAGCGGCAAGCCTGTATTCTCCTCTTTCTTCGGCAGCTCAGGAGCATCCCCGTAGACGGAAGAGCTGGAGGCATAGACCACGCGTTTCACTCCATTCACCCGCGCGGCATCCAGAATATTCAGGGTGCCAGTGGAATTCGCAGCATGGGTCGGCAAGGGGAATTTCACAGAACGCGGCACCGAACCCAATGCCGCCTGATGCAAGATGACATCCACTCCATCGGTCGCTTTCAGACAGGTGTCCACACGGGTGATATCCCCTTTGATGAAGGTGAAGCGGGGATGCTCCATGAAGGGAATGAGATTGCGCTCCAGCCCTGTGGACAGGTCATCCAGACAGCGTACGGTATT
>JAQCAN010000248.1 GCA_027621335.1 Bacteroidota bacterium | reverse complement strand
AGTGCACAAATCGGCTATAATCATCCCGTTGGAGGTTGGTCTTCAGGTCGTAGGTGGGGAAATCTCCACCCATGTTCTGGTAGGTCGATTCCTGACTGCCCTGCCAGGTAAGATTGGCACCCCAAAGGCATTTGTACAAGTTCCCTTCTGATGGACCGAAGCGCTTCTTCACATACTCCTCATCGATGTGTTCCACATTCAGATAGAGACCGGCATAGATGCCATCCAAGTAAAGCTCGACATGGCTGGTCCGGCAACTGGGAAGAACCAATTCGGCCAACATATCCCAAGCCAATTTAGCCCGCATGATGGAGGGGTCGTTATGCTCCCCGTTTAGATTCATCTTCTCCACCCCATGGTAGGACCCGCCAGAGTTAAAAGTGTTGAAGGAGACCTTGAAGCTCTTTTTGGCCGAGAATAAGGAGGTGTGGCCGCGTAACCGGAATCCGATGTCATAGACGGTGTCGCTGAGTCCTCCAGCCGTATAGACAAAATCCGCCCTGAATTCATGGGTGCTCGCATAACTGATGTCCTCGTACATAAGGGTCAAGGTGTCAAAAGGGATGAGGATGTCCACTCTAGCCACTTCATCTTGGAGGTAGAGTGGTCCATTATCGGGCACATCACGTTGTGCCGCTGCCATCAGATTCAGGAAAAAGGTGAGGAGAATCAGTGCTTTGCTCATAAAGCAAATATACGCAAGCGCAAATCACTATCCTTGTCTGATGACACAGGAAGAGCGCGCCCTATTGGTAAGCATGCAAGCCTGGTGTGGCCGACAAGAACGCTGTACTCAGGACGTCCACATGAAACTCGTCCGTATGGGCCTATCCTCGGCCATACAAGAGAAGGTTATCGCCAAACTTAAGGAGGAGAGGTTCTTGGATGATGAGCGTTTCGCTATCGCGTACGCTGAAGGGAAGAGCCGCTTGAAGAAATGGGGCCCTATGAAGGTGCGTGCGGGTCTGTCCGTGAAGCGGTTACCCCCGGAACTGATCGAACTGGCCCTGAGCCATCTTGAAGAATCAGCCATGCAGGAGACCATGATAGGGCTCTTGAAGCAGCATTGGCCGCGCATCAAGGGAAAGACTCAATTTGAGCGAAAAAGTAAATCGGTCAAATTCCTGATGGGGAAAGGCTATGCCTATGGTACTGCCATGAAAGCCTTCGAGACTTGGTCACAGGAGAGCGATGAATAGCGCTATTCGTACATTTGCCCTATGATCACGAGCGATAATGTGGGGGACCTGAACAAGCGGTTAGAAGCGCTGAAAGGCTACTTGGATATCAATACCAAGGTGGAGCAGATCCGAGAGGATGAGAAGCATACCCAAGATCCAGATTTCTGGAATCATCCAAAGGAAGCTGAGTTGGTGATGAAGAAGATCCGGAACCTCAAGGTATGGACAGATGCCTTCAAGGCCTGCCAGACAGCCGTAGACGACCTGAATGTGCTCATGGAATTCCGCAAAGAAGGCGCAGCTACCGAAGAGGAGGTGAAGAAGCAATACGACATCGCCTATGAAGCGGTGGATGACTTGGAGTTCAAGAACATGCTCAGTGCAGAGGAGGACTCTCTGAATGCTGTTTTGCAGATTACTGCTGGTGCTGGCGGAACAGAGAGTTGTGATTGGGCGAGCATGCTCATGCGCATGTACATCATGTGGGGAGAGAAGAGTGGCTACAAGGTCAAGGAATTGGACATGCAGGAAGGAGATGTGGCCGGAGTGAAGTCCGTGACTCTTGAATTCGAAGGAGAATTCTCCTATGGCTATCTGAAAGGTGAGAACGGGGTCCATCGCTTGGTGCGCATCTCGCCTTTTGACAGTAACGCGAGACGACACACCTCCTTCGTGTCCGTCTATGTCTACCCCCTGGTAGACGACACCATTGAGATCGATATTCCCCCCTCGGATTACACCTTTGAGACCATGAGGGCTTCCGGTGCAGGTGGTCAGAACGTGAACAAGGTGGAAACGGCTGTTCGCTTGAGACACCTTCCCTCGGGCATCATCATTGAGAATAGGGAATCGCGCAGTCAGTTGGAGAACAAGAACAAGGCAATGCAATTGCTGCGCTCACAGCTTTACGAATTGGAGCTGGCCAAGAAGAATGAGGCACGTGCCGAGATCGAGGCGAACAAAAAGAAAATCGAGTGGGGGTCGCAGATCCGCTCCTATGTGCTGCAGCCTTATAAGCTCATCAAGGACAACCGCACCCAACATGAGACCTCCAACGTGGATGCCGCTCTGAACGGGGAGATCGATGGCTTCCTCAAAGCTTTCCTCATGATGGAAGGTGACTCCGTCAAGCAGAACGCGTGATACAGATCTACCACAATCCCCGTTGCCAAAAGAGCCGTGAAGCGCTGGCCTACCTGAAGGAAAAAGGTCATAAGACCGAGGAGATCCTCTACTTGCAGGACACCCCATCCGTGGATGAATTCAAGTTGCTCTTGGCCAAACTGAATGTGGGTCCGCAAGCGCTGATCCGCACTGGAGAGACCCTTTACAAGGAGAAGTTCAAAGGCAAAGCCTTCAACGATGACGAGTGGATAGATATCCTCCTGGAGAACCCCAAGCTCATCGAGCGCCCTATCGTAGTGAAAGGGAATCGAGCTATAATCGGCCGTCCCTTGGAGAATGTGATGGAACTGGTGGGCTGAATCAGCACACTTTCAGGCTCTTCTCCTCAATTCTGAAATGCCTTGTGCAAGTGGATGTTTCCATGCCTTGCACATTGGAGGCTACCACTACCGTCCGTCTGCCCACATAGGTTTTCAATGCACCCAAATACCACTCCACACTGGCCTTGTCCAAGTTCATGCTGGCCTCATCCAAGAGCAGAAGGGAGGACTGTGTCGCCAAGGCCAATCCGATTTTCAAGCGCTGCACCATCCCTGAGGAGTAGGATGCCACGGGCCGTCCTGAAGGAAGGTCCAACAGCGCCTTCAGTTGGCCTTTATCCATCCCTTCGTGGAAGTTGCGTAAGGAAAAATGCAAATCCAGACACTGGTCCAGGTCCAAGTCCCGATACAGATCCAAGTATGGAGCTACGATGCTCAATTCCATATACAGCTTCTCCTTGTCCACGGAAAGATGTTCCACGGCACCTTTGGAGGGTGTGAGATAGCCCGCGATGATCTTTAGCAAGGTGGATTTTCCTGAACCATTGCTTCCCAATATGGCGGTATGCGAGCCTTCAGGAAGTATGAGGTCTACTTCTCGGAGCACCCATTCTCTGCTGAAGCGTTTCCCGATGCCCTGCAAACGCACTTCCATGATGATCAATTCAGACCTCGGATGACTCCGTTCTCGGAGCCTCTGATAAATTGCAGGATACGTTCTTTCTCTGGGCTTTCACGTACTTTTTCCTTGGCCTGTTCCATGCCATGACCGAGGTTCTTCCCGTGCACGAAGATGAGCCTATAGAGATCTTCGATATCTTGGATGACCTCTTGGGAGAAC
>JAQCAN010000247.1 GCA_027621335.1 Bacteroidota bacterium | reverse complement strand
AGCGCTCGAAAACATCGGGCATCCAATACCACGAGGGCCCCATGTCGAACGTGAAGCCTTGATCGATATATTGCCTCGAACGGCCTCCAATACTGTCGTTCTTCTCGTAAATAGTTACTTTATGACCTGCTTTGGCCAGATAGCATGCGACCGACAATGAGGAATATCCCGCCCCTATGACTCCAATGTTCTTCATATCACTCCGTTAATTCAGCTACCGCTTGTTCCAAGTTCTTGAAAACAGAGACTTGACCTTTGAAATCGCTGTTCTCCAAGTTGACCACCCTTCGGCCAAGAAGCCAGAAACGGTCATTTGGCCTGTTCACAATGCTTTCTTCTAGGTCGTGCAGATACGCCTCCATATCGACCTCTTCCGGTTTCACTGTGAAATATGACACAAAGGTCACGGATGGATAGACGTTCCTTACATCCTCTAGGTTATCCAGACGGATACTCTGACCCAGGTATATTGATTTATACCCCCTCAATGTGAGTTCATAATGGAAATACAAGAGGCCTAGGTCATGGATCTCACCATGTGGAAGGTATAGAGCATATACCCTTTCATCCTTGTGGTGCTGTATCACTTGAACGCGCTCTATATTGGCCAATATCTTTTGTTGGATGAGATTGCTGATGAAGTGCTCATGAGCCGGTGTAATGCTGTTGGCCTGCCAGAGGTAACCCAATTGCTCAAGAAGGGGAATGAATACATCCATGAACACCCTTCGAAACGAAAGGTTGGAGATGAGTTTGATGTAATTCCTCTCGAAAAGGCATTGATCGAAGTTCAGCATCGCCACCTTGAAAGCATCTAATGCCTTATGCGCATCTTCAGCCGATGTGATGATGTCAGTGACCATGTGATTGATCTCATCATTGCCATAACTAGCTATCTTGGAGATTTTATGACCGTTCTCGTACAGGAGTTTGATGTTGAGCAATTTCTGCAGGTTGTGCAGATCATAGGTGCGTTGATTCCCCTCCGTCCTGTCTGGCTCTAAAAGACTGTAGCGCTTTTCCCATATTCGGATGGTATGTGCCTTGATGCCAGAGAAATTCTCAAGATCGCGGATAGAGAAACTATATCTTACGTTGTTCAAATTTCGGTTTTTATCTTTAAACAAAATTAGGCATTCGTTTAATGCTTCATCATGTCCATCAGTAGTTGTTTTCGACATGTATTCCCTTAAAAGAGTACCTCGGCAAGAATCCAAAGAGCGCCATACCGCTGCCTAGAGAATTGAACAAAATGAAATTTCTCTAGAATCCAAGGATTGAGGGCCGATTGAACACATAGCCCCTCTATATATCCTACCTTAGCAAAAACAATCTTAAGACCGTATCCATGATCCGAATTATCTCGCTTTCAGTTCTTATGGCTTTCTCTGCATTAGGAGTATTCGCCCAATCGTTTACTTCGATGACCTCCATTCTCAATGGAACTTCTTCAAGTGGAGTCCCTTGTATTGTGGACATGAATGGAGACCACTTGGACGATGTAGTGAGATTCAACAACACCAACATCATCATCGATTACCAGCAAGAAGATGGCACCTTCAATTTGGTGACTTATCCAGCTGGCATAGATAACTACCCCACGTGGAGTGCCTGTGCTGGCGATATCGATGGCAATGGTTACAATGACTTCCTACTTGGTGGAGGAAATGCAGTTTCTTTCGTGTATGCCAATGAAAATGGTACAGGATACAATGAGGTCAATGTGCCTGACTACATCTTCACCCAACGTTCCAATATGGCCGATATCGACAATGATGGCAATTTGGATGCTTTCGCTTGTCATGATGTTGATACGAGCCACCCATACAGAAACGATGGAGAAGGAAACCTCATCGAAGACCAGAACATCATACAAACCGTTCCACTAGCTGGTAACTATGCCAGCCTTTGGGTCGATTTCGATAACGATGGTGATACTGACATGCACATGGCCAAGTGCCGTCAAGGTTCTGCAACTGGTGCCACTGAAAGGGAGAATGCCTTGTATGTCAATGACGGTAATGGTGTTTACACGGAAATGGCCTTGGAATACGGCCTCTTCGACAATGAACAGTCCTGGGTAACCATTTTTGAGGATTTCGACAATGATGGAGACTTCGACACCTACACGGTGAATCACACCGGGACCAATGTCCTAAGAGAAAATGATGGCACGGGGCACTTCACTGAAATAACAGCTGGTTCTGGCATAGATGCAAATGACCTTGATTCATGGGCCTGCGTTGGGGCTGACTTCGATAATGATGGATTCGTTGACATCCTCTCTGAATCCAATGTGAACAAGCAGTTCTATCACAATGATGGTAATATGCAATTCACGGCAATGAACATGCCCTTTGATGATGGAGCCTTGGGAGACCTGAACAACGATGGATTCATAGATGTGTTCACGGGGAACACCTTATTTATGAATCAGGCCAATGATAACAACTGGGTGAAATTCGCTCTCGAAGGAACCTTCAGCAATACCAACGGGATAGGATCACGTCTAGAGATCTATGGCGATTGGGGAATCCAGATCAGGGAGTGCCGCTCAGGTCAGAGTTATGCTCCCATGAGCACCTTGAACGTACACTTCGGACTTGGGACCAGCACTGAAATCGATTCGGTCAAGATTGTATGGCCTTCGGGAATACAGTCGGTCATAGAAGGAATTGGTATCAATCAGATGCATGTCATCCAAGAAGGTGCTTGCTTCTTTGAAGCACCAGATCTGGTGGTAGTAGGCAACACGACCATCTGTCCTGGAGAAACCGTGACCATCACCGCCCCTGAAGGCTACAGTTACTATTGGTCCAATAATGCGCAAAGTCAGTCGATTGTGGTAGGAGCATCCGGCAATTACTCAGTCAATCTTGTAGATGAATCTGAATGTATCGCCATCTCCAGCACGGTTTCAGTGAATCTGATAGAAGATGAGACCCCTACCATTTCATTGAATGGAGATGAACGATTCTGTGTTGGCGGTAGCGTGGAACTCACCTCAAGTATAGCAAGTGGATATGAATGGTCCACTGGATCTGATGAGCAATCGATTTTGGTGAACACGAGTGGCACCTATACCGTTACGATTGAGGGTGTCTGTGGAATCGCTGAGTCCGAGCCAGTGCTCGTTGAAGTGCTATCTGCTGATGAACCCTTGGTGGAAGATCAGATCTTATCCGAAGCTGGTCTTTATGAGCTCACCGCATCTGGTGAGAATATCACATGGTACGCGGATGAGAGCGGATCTACCGTGTTAGGAACCGGAAGCACCTATGAGGCCGATGTTCCAAGTGAAGGCCTTACAGTCTATGCGAGTAGCACAACCGTTCATGAAGGATTACAGCAGACAGGAGGAAAGCTTGATAACAGCGGAGGTGGTGGCCTTCCATCTACTGGTGCGTTTAGCTTTTTCAATGCCACTGAGCCTTTCACATTGGATCAGGTCACCGTATATACTGTAAATGGAAACACTGGA
>JAQCAN010000246.1 GCA_027621335.1 Bacteroidota bacterium | reverse complement strand
ATGCCTTGGAGCGAGCCAATCCTTTTCTGCCTTGCAGTTCCAGTTTGAACTGGTCTCCTAGCAGCGACTTCTTAGGCGGAACTCCAGGGGCCCAGAATTCGAATTTTGTCCAAGAAGATACAGACGCCCCCTTCATTGCAAACGTCTCCATCCTTTCACCTGCGAGCGTCACCTTGGAATTCAATGAGGTCATGGACGACTTGAGTCTCATCTTGGGATCTTATGTGCTAGCCCCTCTCGCCTCATTGGTACCTACGGCAAGCCCTGAGGTCGATGCAGTGACTTTGACCATTGCCCCTGCTTTGTCTCCGGGGGCAAGTTATCAACTGACTATCAGTGACTTACAGGATTGTTCTGGAAACACCATGTCCGATACCACCTTGACTTTGGTACTTCCTGATGTTCCAGAGGCAGGCGATATCATCTTCAATGAGATCATGGCCGACCCCAGCCCTCCTCTTGGTCTACCTGAGTTCGAATTCCTTGAACTCTTCAATCCATCAGACAAGATTCTGGATCTGCAAGGCTGGACCTTGGTGAACACGACCACGGAAATGGTACTGAACGGATTTCTAATGCTCCCAGGAAGTTATGTCATCCTATGCGATGAAGAGGCCGCTCCAGACTTGGCCTCCTTCGGAGACGTGCTGGCCATTCCCTCTTTCTCCACCTTGAGTAATACTGGAGATGACCTCTATCTTTTTGACAACACAGGAGAGCTTATCGATGAGGTGGTCTATACCTTGGCTTGGTACAACGACCCTTCAAAGGATGATGGTGGGTATTCCATCGAGCGCATCAATCCTGAACTCCCCTGTAGCGGAAGTTCCAATTGGGCTGCGAGCAATGCCATTCTCGGAGGTAGCCCAGGACAGGAGAATGCCAATCTTGACCTCAGTCCCGATGCTCAATCTCCAGAAGCCATCACTGCCTTTCTGGTTGGTCCGACTAGCTTGCTCATCCAATTCAATGAAATCATTGAAGCCGGTTCGGTAACAGAAGAGAACTTCACATTGACTCCGGCAGTGGATATTATCAGTGTTGATGTTAATGGGCCTAGCAGCATCCTTCTCGGTCTTTCCCTCCCATTGGATACCGGAATACTCTATTCCTTGACCGTCAATGGAGTGGCCGACTGTTCAGGTAATGTGATGGCGGTCCAGCAGACCTTCTCGATTGCTCTTCCTGAACTGGCTCAACCAGGAGACCTTATATTGAATGAGATTCTTTTCAATCCAAGAACAGGAGGGTCGGATTTTGTAGAACTCTATAATCGCTCCTCTAGAGCC
This sequence comes from Bacteroidota bacterium, assembly GCA_027621335.1. GTDB lineage: Bacteria > Bacteroidota > Bacteroidia > Flavobacteriales_D > JABDKJ01 > JABDLZ01. The sequence continues at coordinate 2,200 of JAQCAN010000246.1, read as the reverse complement.
ATCAGCCTGAAGAACTGGAAACTGTCCAATATCGATGCGAATGGTGTTCTTGAGAACGTGGATATCATCACCTTGGAAGACCGCATCCTATTACCTGGAGACTTCGTATTCCTCACCGAAGATGTCCAGAATATTATCTTCAACTACCCTCTGACTGCTCAGGGCGCAGCCTTGGAGATGGCTGACCTTCCATCCCTTTCTGATGACGAAGGGAACATCATCCTGGTGACTCCTGATGTAGAGATCCATGACGCCTTCTATTACAGCGATGACTACCATTTCGCACTTATCGATGACCTGAACGGAGTGTCCCTTGAGCGCGTGGATTATAACCGATTGACCAACGACCCGACCAACTGGCATTCAGCCGCAGAGAATGTAGGGTGGGCTACTCCAGGATACGAGAATTCCCAACTCCAACCATCGAATAACACGGGACAGTCCTTCTCGGTAGAACCCAAGGTCTTCTCTCCAGACAATGATGGCTTTGAGGATCTACTGAATATAAACTACGCATTGGATAGGCCTGGCCAGCTTGCCAATATAACCATCTTCGACAGAGAAGGGCGAGCAGTGAGGCTTTTGGCCCGGAATCAATTGCTCGGCACAACAGGAACGATATCATGGAATGGCATCAATGAGGATGGAAATAAGGCCCGCATAGGTGTATACATCATCTTCATAGAAGTCCTGGATCTGGATGGAAGCATCAGCAGCACCAAGAAGACCTGCGTGCTAGGAGGGCCCTTCTAATCGACTATCGGAAGGCTCTCTTTCGCTCAGCATACCACCTCAGGAATCTCAATTCTGCCCGCTCTTCATCATGCCCATGGGGTCCATGACGTTGTACTCTGACGTGGATACCTTTTCATTGGCGTCCTCTTCCAAACTAGTCACGAGGTAGTGGAGCACATCCCCTTTATCAGTGTCCGTTGTAGTCATCTCCATCAAGTATCCATTAGGATAATTCTCTGGTAGGCTGGCCTTTTTATTGGACATGGTCATCACACCAAAGATGTCTCCCATGGCCATTTCAACGTCTTCTGCCATCCACATATCTCCAGTCCCATCATCGCTCTTATAGGTATACTGATAGCATGTATGACCTAGGATCGATTTAGTCGCACCTGTTTTGGTGATGACCACATTCCCCATATTCTCTTCAAGGACCTCCTCAGTCAGCCTGGCGATCTGATCCTTGTTCATCGCCATGGCCATTCCTGATTTCTCTCCTTTATCCTCCATCAAAGTGATCATTGAGTAGTTACCATAATCGAATATGACTGTGGGTGGTATGCCTTTGATATCCTCTGACTCAACCGTCATTCTCATGCAGTCCTTACCAACTCTCATGGTCATGTCTGACTCTTCTACCTTCCCCTTTCAGGATGTGGTGGTCATGTGAACTTTGCTCACCAAATCGAAGGTATAGCTCTCATTCCATTTGGCAGGTTCGAACATTCCTGAGAACGCTCCTCCCCCGTTCGAAGGATTTCCTTCAGTTCTTGTCTGTTGTACTTCTCCCGATTCAGATTCACCAGCCTTCTCTTCAGTCGGCTCCTCTCCTTTGGACTTCTTCTTGAACATACCTTCAATGGCATCCATCCCCTTGTCCATCTTCTGGTCGATGCGATTATCCACTCTGTTTGTGGCTTTATCGCTTGCTCTATCCTTGGATCGGTCTAGAACCCCTGTTTTGGCGGTCATCGTGAGATCAACACTCACAAAGGCGACTAAGATCAATAGATTGATTGATTTCATAGTTGTTGGTTTTAATTGATGCGAAGTTACAAACTAGTACTTTTGATAAAGATGTCCTTTTCCAATAAACACGTGCTTTCAGGAACCTTAAGGAATCATGGTCTTCACATTTGGCCTAGGCTTTGCATAGTCATTCACGGAACAAACCGAATGATTATGAAGAATTCCAAACATATCGCTCTTACGCTAGCCTTGACTGGGCTTTTCTGCATTTTCACAGTTTCGGCCCAAGTGAGTAAGCCAAGAAAAGTAAGTCTTCCATCACAACCCGATTTCGCGCTGGAATCAAGGTCCCAGAGTGCCTTTGCGATTGGCGAGAAATTGACCTATCGTCTACATTATGGCTTTGTGGATGCCGGAGAGGCCATTGTCGAGGTGAAAGCGACCGACTATCAGCGACTTGGCAGGGACATGTACCATGTGGTAGGCACTGGAAGAA
>JAQCAN010000016.1 GCA_027621335.1 Bacteroidota bacterium | reverse complement strand
AGTTCCCTCTGCCAGTATCAGGGCTTGTTCCAGATCAGAACAAAGCTTCACACCGTCAGCCAAAGGATAGTCCTCCTGCCGGCTCAGCACAATGTTCAAACGACCTGGAAGAGGTCTGAATCGCTCTGGAATGGATTCATAGTTCTTCCGACCCATGATGACCGGGTAGCCTTTGGTGGTCTCCTTGAAATACTTCATATCGGCTGGCAGGTGCCAGGCTAGGTCATTCTCCTTTCCTATCAAAAGATTCTCAGCGACTGCCGCAATGACGATACGTTCCATAGCCATCAGACAGAGACCTCGGCCTTGATGTGTGGATGCGGATCGTAATTCAACAACTCGAAATCCTCGAAGGTGAAAGAAAAGATATCCTTGACTTCAGGATTCAGGTTCATGGTAGGGAGGGGGCGAAGTTCTCGCTGAAGTTGCATCTCAGCTTGTTCCAAATGGTTCAAATAGAGGTGGACGTCCCCAAAGCTGTGGACAAAATCTCCAGGTTCCAGATCACATACCTGTGCGACCATCATGGTCAATAACGCATAAGAGGCGATGTTGAAGGGCACCCCGAGGAAGGTGTCCGCACTGCGTTGGTAGAGCTGGCAGCTCAGTTTGCCTTCGCTCACATAGAACTGGAAGAAGGCGTGACAAGGAGGTAGGGCCGCTTTGCCATTGGCCACATTCTCGCTGAAGCTCTTTCCATTCTCGGGAAGGACAGAGGGGTTCCATGCGGTGATGATCATCCTGCGGCTCTCAGGATTCATCTTGATGGTCTCTATCACCTGCTTGATCTGATCGATGCCTTCAGAGTTCCAATTGCGCCACTGGTGACCGTAGACTGGCCCTAGGTCGCCATTCTCATCGGCCCATTCATCCCATATACGCACCCCGTTCTCCTTGAGGTAGGCTATGTTGGTATCACCCTTCAGGAACCACAGCAATTCATGGATGATAGACCGCAAGTGCAATTTCTTGGTCGTCACCAGCGGGAATCCTTCGCTCAAGTCGAAACGCATCTGATACCCGAAACTGCTGATGGTCCCAGTCCCGGTGCGGTCTTCTTTTCTGACGCCATGTTCGAGGAGGTGTCTAAGGAGGTCGTGATAGGCTTTCATGAAGGCGAAGATAGCCGATGAAAAGCACCTTGAACTGAGTGTTTTCAATTTGTTTTCAAGAGTTCAGGTCCGAATGTACGATTGTCATCCCAGGCCAATCAAGAGCTCCATTTCCTGAAACCCAAGCCTACGTATGGCCGTAAAAGAGGCAACAACCTTGAGCTAGAAATGTATGTACGCCTATTTATCGCTCTTCTCCTGACTGCAGGACAGATGTCCCTGATAGGGCAATCCAGTGCGAGCTACAGACTCTTTCATAACCGTAATGAGTTCAAGTCCTTCGGCATCTTTTCGGGTATCGGTATGGTCAAGGCCTTTGCTGATTCTCCCCGATCCTTTACAGATCATATCTCAGAGGTCACTCGATATGATGTCCGAGTCTCAGGTCAAGGGAATACAGCGCCATTTCTCGAACTTGGAGGATTCTCCATTTTGAAGTACGGTCCAATCCGTATGGTGGATTTCGGATTTTCCTATCGCAAAGTGAGTGGCTCCGAGTTGGCCCAAGGCTTTTTGCAACCGGGCTCGGACCTCTCTTATCCCGATCTTTTAAATGTCAAAGGGGAGTTCATCCATCACAGGACCGCCTTCCGTATGAATTTCAATATGGTCTTCCCACTGGGTAGGACCGCCTTCTTCCACACAGGGCCGGGATTGGATGCCCGCATGACCATCCGTCAGAAAGAGCAATATGACCTCAGGTTCCTAGACCTCCGCAATACCAGTGATGTTCGCAAAACAGCGGCTGGAGTGAATTACATGGTAGGTCTAGGATGGAAGGCAGGGAATGGGGTCTTCATGGATTTCTACACATACACCTCGTTGATGAACATTGAAAGGGAGAACTTCCGCTCCACTGAACATCTCTTCAATTCGGAGTTCAGGCTCATCACCTTTGGATTGCGACTGATGTGGATGAGACCTGAGGCGGACCGCTCATGCCCCACCTATCAGGGCTCCAATAGGAGTGGAGCGCGTTTTCCAGCCAATAGAGGTGGATCCGATGACCGCCCCTGGTGACCCTCAAGCCCTTACAAAAGGGTTGTTCTTCTTTTCCCAACCGATGGTCGTACGTGGCCCATGCCCAGGCCAGACCGTATAGTCCTCAGGCAGGCTATACATCTCATTCCTTATGCTTTCCAAAAGCAAATCGTGTTCCCCACCGGGTAGGTCCGTCCGACCTATGCTTCCTCTGAACAGAGTATCTCCAGCGATGACCGCTTTGGACGTATGGCTGATAAAGACCAGATGACCCGGGGAGTGTCCAGGAACAAATCTCAGCTCCAATTCCTCTCCGTCCAAATCGATCGTATCCCCGACATCGAGTGATCTGACTTGACCAGTATAGGCCAGATAGGGTATGCCATACATCTGTGCGACCCGTTCACATGAGTCGAATACCATTTGTTCCTTGAGATGGAATTCAGGCGACAGGGAATATTGCTTGTTTACAGCGTGGATACCCAGTACATGGTCTATATGACAATGGGTATTCATGGACCGGATGGGCCGCAGATTCTCTTCTGATATGAAAGTAAAGAGCTGCTGTTCTTCTTGGGGGTCCATCATACCTGGATCGATGAGGATGGTGTCTTTGGATTCACCTATCAAGAGGTAGGTGTTCTCGGCAAAGGCATTGAAAGTGAAATGTTCGATTCTCATGATCCTGAAGGCTGCTTTGATTATAGCGGGCTTAAAACTATATAAGCGAAGGAGACGTTACTATCTTTACAAGTCTGAACACGAGTTTTGTTTAAGTCTATTTTGAGAAATTCCCTCACTGTCCTTATGCTTCTTGTCCTATCTATGGCAGAGGCACAATTCTACAATGGTAGCAATCAGACCTTTGGGAAGAATCGCATCCAATACCAGGAATTCATCTGGCAGTACTATCGATTTGACAAGTTCGACACCTATTTCTATGAGGGTGGTAAGGACTTGGCCGCTTATGTCGCTGAGGTGGCACCAGGCCATTTAAGGGACATAGAGAACAAACTTGACCATGTGCTGCAACAGAATGTGGAGTTCATCGTCTACAATTCGCAAAGCGATTTCAAGCAATCCAATCTAGGAATGCTCAATGCCACCGGAGACGTGGAGGTAGGTGGAACCGCTCAAATGGTGGGCTCCAAAGTCTTCCTCTTCTTCGAAGGTGATCACGCATCCTTGGAACGCCAGATCAGAGAGGGCATCTGCCGATTGGTCATTCAGGACATGCTCTACGGAGGCGACTGGAAGGACGTGGTGAAGAACAGTGCGCTCCTTTCCATGCCCGAGTGGTATATCGAAGGACTGGTATCTTTTCTTGTAGATGATTGGTCTCCTGAGCTCAAGGACAGGATTAGGGATGGAGTCTTGAGCGGGCGATACAAGAAGTTCAATAGATTGAGCCGTGATGAGGCCAGGTATGCTGGATACAGCGTGTGGCGGCACATTGCAGATGTCTATGGAGCAAGTGTCATTCCCAATGTCCTCTACATGACCATGGTGAGCAGGAATGTGGAGAGTGGGTTCATCTTCGTATTAGGTGTATCCATGGACCAACTCTTGGAAGAACATCAATTCTACTTTCAGAACTACTTCGCCCAGCAGGATATAGGGAGGGAAACCTTGGACGAGGAGGAGCTCTACATCAAGACCAAGAAGCAGCGTGCCTATTCACAGTTCAAATTGAGCCCAGATGGTACCAAAGCGGCTTTGGTCTCTAATGAACTGGGGCAATATCGCATCCTCCTGTTCGATGTCGAGACACACAGGAGGGAGGAGGCCATACGCAGGAAGGAGTATGATCAGAAGAAAAATGACTTTTTAACTGAGGAGGAGCTCAAAGTCAAAAAGGACCCAGATTACCGGCCCAGGTCCTATAAACCTTACAAGCCAAAGTACGTCAGACCTAAGCGCATCTTCAAAGCCGAACATAAGCTGGACCGCTTGGTGGATAAGAGCTATCCTGTGCTGGAGTGGTCTCCATTAGGTGATGAGATCGCGTTCATCACTGAGAAAGCCGGGAGACTCTGGCTGAATATCTACTCATTGGACAAGAAGAAGAATTTTCCAAGGGAGGTCTTCGGGCTGGAAAAGATCCTGAGCTTCGACTACTCTGGCAATGGACGTCAATTGGTCCTTTCAGGAGTGGTGGAAGGACGCACGGACCTCTATCTCTACTATCTGATCGGGAACCGTCAAGAGCGATTGACGAACGACATATATGATGATTTGGATCCCCGCTTCGTGAAGGGAGACAAGAGTGTGATCTTCGTCTCCGACCGACTCAATGATACTTTGAATGTCGCAGCGGCTCGGACTGAGAGGAATGCAAATATGGACGTCTTCGTGATGGACCTGAGCAATCGCAAGGTCTTAGAGCGCATCACGTCAACCATTGGCATAGACGAGCGCTATCCTTCGCCTTTCGATGGAAGCCGTTATACTTTCTTGGCCAATAAGAATGGCATCTACGACCGTTACGTGGCGAGATATGACAGTCTCATCAGCCGCATAGATACCACCATCCATTATCGCTATTTCACTGAGGTGGAACAGCTCAGCAAAGCCATCATCAATCCATTGGAGTACCACGTGAATACTTCAGCGGAACAATACAGCCTCTTGACCTATGAGCAAGGGAAGTACAGATTCAATGTGGAATTCGATGCCTTCAACAAGGTATCCAGTCTGCAGGAAGCGGCTGATGACGAAGAGACCTTTGTTCGGGATGAGGTGCCTTTGAACCCATTGTTGCCCATTTTGAAGAGAGAGGTATTGGAGGCTCCTGAAGTGGATTATAAGGAGTTCTCCTTGGCCTTGCCAATCAAGGAGGAGACCCAAGATAATAAACCCAAGCCATTGATCATCGAGGACTTGGAGCAAATCCTCGCCTTGCAGAGCGGAGAGGTCAACGACCCTGATTTCCAATTGCCCAAAGCCAGGAATTACAAGTTGAATTTTGCCACAGACCGGCTGCTGTCCCAGGTCAATAACAGTTTCAACAATGAATTCTATCAGTCAGCCTACGGCCCTGATGTGCTTACTCCAGGACTTTCGCCTGCCCTTCAATGGGGAATGAGTGACCTTTTTGAAGATAGACGCATCACTGCATCGGTCCTCATAGCTGGAGGGCTTAGCAATGTCGGGTATGGATTGAGATATGATAACCTGACCAAGCGATTGGATAAGAGCCTCATCTTCGTCAGGCAGACCAATAACCTTTTCGATCCAGAGTTCTTGCTTCAGATCCGCTCCAATCAGCATACCCTCAGGTATAAGAACAGTTATCCCATAAGTGAAGTCTTCTCGGTACGGGCCGATGTGTCAGCTACCCATGAGCGATTGGTCTTCCTGGCCGATAATGATTTCTCACTGGCCCTCCCCAGTATCAATCAATATACCGCAGGGGCGAAGGTGGAATTGGTCTTTGACAACACTTTGTTCAAGGGACTCAATCTTTACAATGGATCCCGATTCAAGGTATGGGCAGAGTATTATAGAGAATATATAAAAGATGACAACTCATTCCCGGACTTCATGGTCCTAGGAGTAGATTTCAGGCACTACCAGAAAATTCATCGAGATATCATCATGGCTTTCCGGATAGCAGGAAATACATCACTAGGCCAACAACGTCTGTTGAACTTCCTCGGTGGAGTGGATAACTGGCTGCTTCCCACCCCGAGGTTCGATGACTCCGTGGATATAGACTTCGATCAGAACTACCGGTATCAAGCAATGATCAGTCCGATGCGCGGATTCTATAGGAATGCGAGAAATGGGACCAGTGCAGCTGTGGCCAGTGCAGAGCTGAGAGTGCCGTTGTTCCGGTATCTATTGAACAAACCCATTCAGTCTGACTTTGTCCAACATTTCCAAATAATCGCCTTCAGTGATGTAGGTTCGGCTTGGACAGGTAGAGACCCTTATTCAGATGATAATACCTTCAACAGGATAGAGATAGATGGCAATCCTGTGAGCCTCATTTTGGTGAATCAAGAGGATCCGGTCATTCAAGGCTATGGATTCGGGCTCCGGTCCAAGTTGCTTGGATATTTCGTAAGAGCTGACTGGGCATGGGGCGTAGTGGATGGGCGCGTTCTCCCCTATGAATTCTATCTCTCATTCAATCTTGATTTCTGATCATGGAGATGAACACCCTTATCCTGCTGATTCTCATTGGTCTGATGGCGGGCATATTAGGTGGCTTCATCGGGGTAGGAGGTGGAATTATCGTTGTTCCTGCCATGATCTATTTCATGGGCATGGGCCAACATACAGCTCAGGGAACCAGTTTGGCCATGATGCTCCCTCCAATAGGCCTCTTGGCCGTGTGGAACTACCATAAGGAAGGAGCTGTGGATATGAAGGCAGCAATGATTCTGGCGATAGGATTCATCATAGGAGGATATCTAGGGTCAAAGCTGTCCTTACGTCTGGATGAGACCAAGGTGAAGTTCGTCTTCGGTCTGTTCATGGTCCTTGTTGCCATAAGGATGACTTTCACCGCATGGAAAGAAATGAACCCATGACAGAGAACATGGATCTACAAGATCAGATCACCAAGCTGTCTGAAGAATATCTTGGAACGGTGAGGGCTTATCGCCATCACCTTCACATGCATCCCGAGCTCTCCTTCGAAGAGTATAAGACCTCAGCCTATATCCAGGAGACCTTGGAACGGCATGGTATGGAAGTGACTAGCGGAATCGCTGGGACTGGCTTGATGGTGCGACTCGTTGGAAAAGGCGCGGGCAAGGTCGTTGCGCTAAGAGCGGATATGGATGCGTTACCGATTCAAGAGACGAATGAGGTCAGCTATCGCTCCATGAACGATGGGGTCATGCACGCCTGTGGACATGATGTGCATAGCAGTTCCTTGATGGGAGCAGCACTGATCTTGAATCAATTGAAGGAAAAGTGGACTGGAGAAGTCAGGATCATCTTCCAACCTGGTGAGGAGCGGCTTCCTGGAGGAGCCAGCCTTATGATTGCTGAAGGGGTTCTGACGAACCCGGATGTGGACGTGATTCTAGGTCAACATGTGTTCCCTGAACTTCCTTCTGGGATGGTCGGGTTCAAACCTGGAATGTACATGGCCTCAGCAGATGAGATCTACCTGAAGGTCAAAGGAAAAGGAGGGCATGGAGCCATGCCTCATCTGAACATCGACCCAGTCCTTATTTCAGCGCATGTCCTTACGGCCTTGCAGCAGGTTGTTTCCCGAAGGGCCAAGGCTACAACGCCCTCAGTGCTTTCGTTCGGTAGTATCCACGGAAACGGCTCCACTAACGTTATTCCTGATGAGGTCAAGATAGAAGGGACCTTTAGGACTTTTGATGAAGCATGGAGGGACGAAGCACACCGACATATTGAACAGATTGCCAAGGGGACTGCACAGTCCATGGGCGGTGACTGTGAGGTGAAGATACTGAAGGGCTACCCGTATCTGATGAACCATGAAACTTTGACGGCCCGTTGCACAGCCTCGGCCGAAAGGTATCTCGGCAAGGAGCATGTGGTTGAGCTGCCTCTCAGGATGACTGCGGAAGATTTCGCATATTATTCCCACGAGGTGCCAGCCTGCTTCTATCGACTGGGGACTGCAGGAAAGAATGGGCAGTTCAAGGATTCAGTCCATACCTCCACCTTTGACATAGATGAAGATGCCCTTATCACAGGAATGGGACTGATGGCCTTCTTGGCGACAGAACTTTTGAAGTGATCAGTTGGCCACCTCACTCAGGAACTTGATCCTCATCAATCGTAGCTCCTCCTCTGTGAAGTCATCCTCGAATTCCTTTTCTGCACCTTGGATGCTGTCATCATCGGCTTCCTTGAAGTAGTCGAATATTTCCTCTTGACTATCATCATCTAGGATCTCATCCAGATGATAATCAATGTTCACCTTAGTGCCAGAATAGACGATGGCCTCCAGTTCGCCAAGGAGTTCGACCATCTCCATTCCCTTGGCGCGGGCGATATCTTCAAGTGGAAGACGTTTATCGATGTTGGTGATGATGTGGACCTTGTTGGCAGACTTATTCGCTACTGTCTTAACCACCATATCCATCGGTCGCTCAATCTCATTCTCCTCCACGTAGGAGGCGATCAAATCCAAAAATGGCTCGCCATATTTTTGGGCCTTACCAACACCTACTCCTGCAATATTGGTCAATTCCTCCATCGTGATAGGGAATCGAATCGCCATATCGTCAATGGAAGATTCTTGGAAAATGATGTAGGGAGACAATTTATGCTTCTTGGCCACCTGTTTCCTCAGGTCCATAAGCATCTCTATCAGCACTGGATCACCTGCCGTTCCTTTGGAAGCCGAGTAGTCGATCAGAGTACCATCATCTTCATGCGTGAAGCTCCGCTCGAGGAAAAGCTCGATCGGTTCGGGCTTCTTTAGGTAGCTCCTGCCTTTAGCAGTGAGGCTGAGTTGCCCATACGTCTCAATTTCCTTATGCAGGTATCCTTTTACCAAGCAATGACGGACCAAGGAATTCCAGAAAGCAACATCCTTCTCTTCGCCTTCTCCGAATTGCGCTAGATCGCCATGGTTATACGTCTTCACCTCAGCGGTCTCTTTACCCATGAGGATATTGACGACATGCTTCATCTGGTGCTTTTCCTTGATATCCACTACGGTGTTGAGCAGAAGAACGGCTTCTTCCTGCACATGGATGCTTTCCTTGGGATGTGCGCAGTTATCACACATCTTGTTGCAATTCACTTCATCGAATTCTTCCCCAAAGTAATAGAGCAAGAACTTGCGTCTGCACACAGAAGTCTCAGCGAAGGAGACTGTATCCTGGAGCAGCTGCTTCCCTATTTCCTGTTCAGCGACATGCTTCCCCTGAAGGAATTTCTCCAATTTCTCAATGTCCTTGTAGCTATAGAAGGCAATACAATGACCTTCACCACCATCTCGACCTCCTCGACCGGTCTCTTGGTAATAGCTTTCTAGGCTTTTCGGAATATCATGGTGGATGACATAACGTACATCCGGCTTATCAATACCCATCCCGAAGGCGATGGTGGCTACGATGACGTCCACATCCTCCATGAGGAACTGATCTTGGGTATTGGCCCGGGCCGCAGATTCCATACCGGCATGGTAGGCCAATGCCTTCACACCATTCACCCGGAGTGCTTCAGCCAATTCCTCCACCTTCTTGCGACTTAAGCAATAGATGATACCTGATTTACCTGGCTGCGATTTCACGAACTTGATGATCTCACTGAAGACATTCTCCTTAGGTCGCACTTCATAGAAAAGGTTGGACCGATTAAAAGAGGCTTTGAATAGGGTCGCATCCTCACGGCCCAGATTCTTCAGGATATCCTGTTGGACTTTCTCCGTAGCGGTAGCCGTCAGGGCGATGACAGGAGTGTTCGCGATGTCCTTCATAATCGGCTTCAACCTCCTATATTCCGGACGGAAATCATGGCCCCATTCCGAGATGCAATGCGCCTCATCGATGGCAAAGAAGGAAATTTTCACAGAGTGAAGGAAGTCTACATTTTCCTGTTTGGTCAAGGACTCTGGAGCGACATAGAGCATCTTGGTCATACCAGACTGCACATCCTCTTTCACCTTGGCCAGTTGACTCTTATTCAGCGAGCTATTCAAGAAGTGGGCGACCCCGTCATCCGCTGAGAATCCTCTGATAGAATCCACCTGATTCTTCATCAGAGCGATGAGTGGGGAGACCACAATGGCCGTTCCCTCCATCATAAGGGCTGGAAGCTGGTAGCAAAGGGATTTTCCACCGCCCGTAGGCATGATGACAAAAGTGTCTTTACCATCTAGGATGTTCTGGATAATGGCTTCTTGCTCGCCCTTGAAGGCATCGAAGCCGAAAAATTTCTTTAGGGCTTTTCGTGGACTCAGGCCTTTCTCTATCAGGCTTTGATTCTCTAACATGTCATACATATCAATGGGTCCGTCCAACACAAGGTGGACTTGTTTGTTCTTTTGAATACCTAAGATAGGACAATACATTGGAATAACGTCAGTATTGGAATAAATTATAAAGGCTCTCCCTTTAATTCCCGCTTTCGTTAGCCCATGCCCTCATATACCTACTTTTGCCCCGTGATCCTAGGCTGTCTATACCTGATATGAGTGATTCCAAACCTGCTGAGATGTCCTTCTTGGACCACCTTGAGGAGCTGCGTTGGAGACTCATTCGCGCATTTGCCGCCATTGCGATCCTCGGAGTCATTACTTTCTTCTTTAAGCATTGCTTGTTCGATGGAGTCATCTTCGCACCGATGAGGTCCGACTTTTTGACATACAGAGCCTTCTGTTCGCTGTCTTATTGGCTCAACATCGGTGACCAACTTTGCTTTCCCGATCTGGCACTGAATCTCCAGAGTATCGACATGGTGTCTCAGATCACCATGCACATCGTGGCCAGTCTCATTGCAGGTATCATCATCTCATTTCCCTACGTGTTCTATCAGATATGGCAGTTCATAGCTCCAGGACTAAAGGAAGAGGAGCGCAAACAAGCCAGGGGGATGACCGTTTGGGTGAGCGTCTTGTTCTTCTTGGGAATCCTCTTCGGATACTACATGATTGTTCCACTGTCCGTCCAATTCTTAGGCAATTACCAGGTGAGCGACTTGGTAGAGATCAAGCCGAATCTTAATTCCTATGTCACCACCGTGACTACGCTGACCTTGGCGACAGGCGTGCTTTTCCAACTTCCTGTGGTCGTGATGATATTGGCCAGATTGGGCCTTATAACCCCTGCCATCCTGAAGACCTACAGGAAGCACGCCATTGTTGTGGTGCTCATTCTATCAGCGATCATCACACCTCCGGACATCGCTTCTCAGATCTTAGTGACACTTCCTATCCTTGTGCTCTATGAATTCAGTATTCTCTTGGCCGCTCGGATTGAGCGAAAGAGAAAGAAACAAATGAAGACCACATGAAACTCAGGGCCGAGAATATTATAAAGCGCTATGGAAAGAGAGAGGTGGTCAAGGGCGTCTCAGTGGAGGTTTCCCAAGGGGAGATCGTAGGGCTCTTAGGTCCTAATGGGGCCGGTAAGACGACCTCCTTCTATATGATCGTTGGTTTGGTCAATCCCAATGAGGGACACATCTATCTTGACGATGTTGACATCACTGAGGTACCCATGTACCGGAGAGCTCAAATGGGGGTGGGTTACCTACCTCAGGAGGCCTCCGTATTCAGGAAGTTATCTGTTGAAGACAATTTGAAGGCCATTCTAGAAATGACCAAGCTATCCAAGGAAGAGCAGAGGGATAAGGTTGAGACCCTGATACAGGAATTCGGGTTGGGACATGTGAGGAAGAGCCGTGGTGACTTCTTATCAGGCGGAGAGAGAAGAAGGACTGAGATTGCGAGGGCCTTGGCCACCGACCCTAAATTCATCCTCCTTGATGAACCCTTTGCCGGAGTGGATCCCATTGCCGTGGAGGACATCCAATCCATTGTCTCCAAGCTCAAAGACAGGAACATTGGTATTCTCATCACGGATCATAATGTGCAAGAGACCCTATCTATTACAGATAGGGCTTACCTTCTCTTTGAGGGAAGTATCTTGAAAAGTGGTACGGCTGAAGAACTAGCTGACGATGAGACCGTCAGAAGGGTTTATCTCGGACAGCATTTCGAGTTGAAGCGCAAGTCATTCAAATAATCATTCCAGCGCCCACCGTCTTGTTATTGCTCTCATCAATTAAGATGATTGAGCCAGTCGCACGGTTTCGCGTATATCGGTCGTAGAAGAGAGGTTGGGTCGTACGAATGCTTATACGGGCTATATCATTCGCGAAGATCTCCTTATCATCTTCAATGCGATGCAGATTATTCACGTTGACCTTATAACGAATCTCCTTCACGATGCAACGGGCATCCTTGCTGGTATGCTTGATGGAGTACTTCGCGCCTTCGACCAACTTCTGATCACCCATCCAGCAGATCATCATATCGATATCCTGACCCACTTCGGGTTTGTTGTTCGTCCTGACAATCATATCTCCTCGGCTTACGTCTAGATTATCTTCTAGAAGAATAGTGCAGCTCATTGGTGTAAAGGCTTCGTCCACCTCTCCATCCATTGTATCTATCTTGGCTATGCGTGAGGTGAACCCACTTGGCAGAACCGCGACCTCATCTCCCTTCTTGAAGACACCTCCCGCAATTCGACCAGCATATCCTCGGTAGTCATGGAATTCATCGGTCTGCGGACGGATGACGAATTGTACTGGGAAACGGCAATCCACATGGTTATAGTCACCTGAGATATGTATATTCTCCAAGTTGTACATCAGGGTTCCTCCTTGGTACCAATCCATGCGCTCCGATTTATGGACCACATTATCGCCTTTCAACGCGCTGATAGGTATGAATCGGATATCCTGCACATCCAATTTGGAACAGAATGCCTCGATGTCGTCCTTGATGGACTCATAAGTATCCTGCTCATAATCCACTAGGTCCATCTTGTTCACACAGAAGATGATGTGAGGAATCTTAAGCAGTGACGCAATGAAAGAATGCCTGCAGGTCTGCTCGATCAAACCCTTCCTTGCATCCACCAAGATGATGGCCAAGTTGGCAGATGAAGCACCAGTCACCATGTTACGGGTGTACTGTATGTGTCCTGGAGTATCAGCAATGATGAATTTGCGTTTGGGTGTGGCGAAGTAGCGATAAGCCACATCTATGGTAATCCCTTGTTCGCGTTCAGCTCTCAAGCCATCGGTCAACAATGCGAGGTTGACCCCTTCTTCGCCTTCTCCACCGATTCTGGCACTAGCCTTTTCTATGGCTTCCATCTGATCTTGGAAGATGGACTTGCTGTCATAGAGCATGCGACCGATCAAGGTCGACTTTCCATCGTCTACACTTCCTGCAGTTGTGAACCTAAGGAGGTCCATGTCCAGATAGGCATGTTGTTCAGTCATAATAATTTTCTAGAGTCTTTAATCAGAAATATCCTTGTTTCTTACGGTCTTCCATGGCCGCCTCACTGCGCTTGTCATCGGAACGGCTGCCGCGCTCGGTCACCCGTGTAGAAGAGACCTCTTCGATGATCTTTTCCAAACTGTCAGCATCACTTTCCACTGCACCTGTGCAGGTCATGTCTCCAATAGTTCTGAATCTGATCATTTTTTCAACGCCCACTTCACCTTCCTTCTTCATGATGACCTCATTGTCCGCTAGGATGACTCCATCCCGTTCGATCACCTTTCTTTTGTGTGCGAAGTAGATAGTAGGAATAGCAATTTTCTCGGCAAGGATGTATTGCCAGATGTCCATCTCGGTCCAATTGGAGATAGGGAAGACTCTGAAATGCTCTCCCATGGCCTTTTTGCCGTTGAAGATATTCCATAATTCTGGACGTTGGTTCTTTGGGTCCCATTGACCGAACTCGTCCCTGTGAGAGAAGAATCGCTCCTTGGCCCTTGCTTTCTCTTCATCTCTTCGGCCTCCACCCAAGGCAGCGTCATATTTGCCTTTTTCGAGGGATTCTAATAGAGTAACGGTCTGCAGTCCATTTCGGCTGGCATTCACCCCTTTTTCTTCAGTGACCTTGCCTTCATCAATGCTTTGTTGAACGCTACCTACTATCAGATCTGCTCCTGTTTCCTTCATGAGCCAGTCCCTGAATTCAATGGTCTCAGGAAAGTTATGTCCCGTATCCACATGAAGAAGAGGAAACGGCACCTTCCCAGGCCAAAAGGCCTTGCGCGCTAGATGGAACATAACGATAGAGTCCTTTCCTCCAGAGAATAACATGACCGGATTCTCGAATTGTGCGGCTACTTCACGGAGGACGAAAATCGATTCGGATTCTAGCTCCTTAAGATGTGTAAGGCTGTACGACTGCATAAGTTATAATGAAAGTGTTATGAAAGACTTGATGAAACGGAAAAGTTCCTCTGTGGTTTCATGAATTTCTCTATTCTCGGTCTTTAGGTCCAGACTAGGGGTGATTGGAGCTTCAAATGGTGCATCGATTCCCGTGAAATCCTTGATCTCTCCTGCTCGGGCCTTTTTATATAGTCCCTTGACATCCCTGGCCTCACAGACTTCTAATGGGGTATTGACGAACACCTCGATGAAGTCATCCTCTCCTATGATGTCCTTGGCCATCTGGCGGATCTCCAAAGTCGGACTGACGAAACAGTTGATAGTGATGATACCGCAGTTCAGGAAAAGCTTACTTACTTCCGCGATACGCCTGATGTTCTCTAAACGGTCTACTTCACTGAATCCAAGATTATTATTGATTCCTGCGCGGATGTTATCTCCGTCCAAGAGTTGGGACAAGTGACCATGGCTATGAAGCTTCCTTTCCAATGCTTTGGCAATGGTGCTTTTACCAGAACCTGATAGACCAGTCATCCAGATCACTTTGGCTCTTTGATTCAGCAAGGCTTCTTTTTCCTCGCGAGGTAACATCTCATCGAAAATGGTGAATATGTTTCCTGATTCTTCTTTCATGTCTCACTTTGAGTTTGCAAAAGTAGCACATTATATAGGGTCAATGCCAATCCCAATTATCTTTGACCATTTTCTAAGGCGGAAACACATGAACCCTGCGCTAAGATTTATCGTATTCTAATGCCGAAGAGAATTATTAATCCCAACGTTTGTCCGCTATCGAGTTATGATCATCAGCCATAAGTACAAGTTCGTTTTCGTTGAGTTCCCTCAAACAGGCAGTTCAGCAGTCGCCACAGAATTGATGGCCAATTATGAGGGTAAGAGAATCTTATTCAAACATGCTCTGTATCATGAATTCATCCATCAGGCGTCTACCGAAGAACGGAATTATTTTTCTTTCTCTGCCATCAGGAATCCCATGGATGTTGTTGTGAGCACGTATTTCAAGACCGTTACCGATCATGATGGTTTCTTGAAGAACGAGGTCAAGCACGGCAAATGGGTGAGAAGGCTAGCGATGCCACTAAAAAGAAGGTTGACAGGAAGAGATGTGCTTAAGAATGACCTGGACTTTGAAACGTATTTCATGAAATACTTTCGACTTCCCTATAGTGCTTGGAGCATCATGGATCACAAGAACTTGGATCTGGTCATGAGATTCGAACATCTTGGGGATGATTTCGCGCTTGCCTTGGAGAAGATGGGCGTTGATCAACTAAGGCCGCTGCCATTGTTCAACAAGACGGGGAAAAAGGATAAACACTTCAGTGAATACTTCAGTTCTCCTGAGGTCCAGTCTCGAGCAGTTAAGGTATTCGGCCCCTACATGCAAGAATGGGGTTACTCTTTCCCTGATTCCTGGCAGGTAGAAAAGACCAAAGGAAAGGCACTCTACAACGCAGTGAATCTTTTCAGGAAGTTGTATTGGCGATACTTGCGTTGAAATAAATCAGAAGCCGGTTTTTTGAAGGGTCAACATGTTGACCACAGTCTTCCAGATGATCCTGGCGTCCAAGAACAAAGACCAGTGCTGGATATAGAAGACGTCCATCTTAACCCTATCCAACATCTGTTTGACTTCCTTCGTCTCACCCCTGTATCCTTTAGCTTGTGCTAATCCAGTGATTCCAGGCTTTACCCAATGTCTCACCACAAAAGGGCTGATCAGTTTGGCATACATCCTGGTATGCTCAAGCATATGAGGCCTTGGGCCTACTACAGACATGTCACCTAGGAATACATTGATGAACTGAGGGAGTTCATCGATACTACTCTTTCTTAGAAAGGAACCGATCTTTGTGATCCTCGGGTCATCTTTGGTGGCCTGTTTCTTATCCGAAAGGGCATTCACCCTCATGGTCCTGAACTTGTAGCAGCCAAATGGGCTATAGTTTATACCTGACCGCTGTTGTTTGAAGAAAATGGGCCCTTTGGATTCTAATTTGATCAGAAGACCAACGATCGGTAACAACCAAGGGAAAATCAAAACGAGCACCAGCGTTGAGAAGACCAGATCGAAAACACGCTTTAAGAATCTATTGGACGTGACTTCCAATGGCTCTTTTGCCAAAGAGACAATTGGAGTCAATCCATTATAGTCCACATTCAGATAGACCGATCGATTGCTTAAGGCATGGATGGTCTCATTCAAGAAATTGACCTTGATGAAATTCAGGTGGCAGAACTTGATGAGTGCCTTGATGTGGAAACTGGATTTCGTGGGCATGGAGATGTAGACTTCGTCTATTCGATTCTCCAAAAGGAAGTTGTAGATGTTATCTACGTGGTCATACGAGCCATCCAGTTCAGTGACCTCACTGATGTCATCCAAGTCGAAATACCCCATGAACCTATACCCGTAGTCTTTCCTGGAACTGATCTCTTTGACGAAATCCTGACTGAAATCGTTAATGCCTACGACAACCATCCTCCTGAAGTTATAGCCTTTCTCACGATAGGATTTCACATATTGTCTAGCAATGACACGGGCTATCGCCCCTGTAAAGAAGAAGATCAGATATGATCCAAGTAGGAACTCTCTGTTATACTGGATATTCAGGAGAGCTATGAACGACAGTGTGAACAGAAGGTTGAGCAAGAAACTCCTTAGGAAATCCCATAGAGCTCTTGAGGTACGAATACGCCTATTGTCGACAATACTATCGATGATCAAAAAGGCTAACAGCCAAGCAAAATTCACGAAAAGTAAAAGAACTCCATATTTGGTCTGGAACAACCCATTCAGTGATCCAAAGGTCACCTTGAAATTGATAAAAAGGACTAGGTCGAAAATGACCAGATCCATGAATGCGTATAAGTACTTCTCGTAATTGGATAATCTATTCTTCACCATCTCTCTCTATTTAGTCTACTTCTGAGCAATTCAGATGATCGTATCCTTTTCTGGAAAGTAGACGCAGAAAGGTCGCGATGGATGCCTCATGGTTTTCATGTATTCGGTTTTTCTAGAGGAGGAAGGGGCTCAAGCTGTATTCTCGCTGTTAAAATTATCACTTTATGTGCCTCAGGTCAACAAGGCCAGAAAGCTTAATCCTTAATCGTCCTGAGTTTAACATAAAATTTTGAAAAAAATAATATTTCGTCCTGAACTAACGATATCAACACATTTTCGTTGAATTGTATGGAACATCTACGGGACTTGGTTGCGTATGCATGATATCTTTGACGCTGATAACCTATCAACACCTATGAGATCTCTTCTTTTCCGAATGGCCTTATTACTGGTCATTACAGTACAGCTTTCCTCCTGTATCTCCAGTAAGAAGATTGCCTATGTGCAGTCAGAAGAGAATTACAAGAAGGATTTCGAAGGCTATGATGAGTCGTTCCAACCAGCATTGGACAGTATACTTTTGGAGACAGATGATGTCCTATCAGTTACGGTCAATCACCTTCAACTCTCAGAGAGTGAAGTCTATTCTGGCCTAGAAGGCGATGCGAATGCACGTCTTGGAGTTCGTCATCCATTCCTCATTGGGTATCCTATAGATGAGAATGGCGAGGTGGACCTGCCCACCATTGGACTCGTCAAAGTTTCAGGCATGACGGTTTTCCAAGCAGAAAAAGCCATCAGGAGTAAAGCCAAACTCTATTATCCCAATCCAAATGTGAAGGTTTTCCTCATGAGTTACTTCGTCACTGTCTTGGGAGAGGTGAATAAACCTGGACGTTTTCCAGTTTACAACAACAGGATAACGGTTTTTGATGCATTGGGGTTGGCAAGCGACATGACGGACTTTGCCGATCGCAATGATGTTCGGATAATGCGCAGACGAGGAGGAGTGAATCACTTGTATCACCTCAATCTGAATGATGACGATATCTTGGCCATGAAGTCCTTGTACATGCAACCTGATGATGTGGTCTTCGTGACCCCATTGAAAGCCAAGAAGTTCATCCGAAGGGACCCACAGACTGTGCTCAATACAATAGGAACAGCCATTTCCCTTGCCACCTTATACATCCTAATCGATAGATAAAGGCTGACTCATGACAGAAACAGATATTCTCAAACAAGAAGAACTTGACTTTGGTCGCATCTTCAATCGAATTTTCAGAGCATGGCCAGTCATACTTCTGACCTTGGGTTTTTTCATGGTTCTAGGGGTTTTGTTCCTGCTGATCTCTCCGCCTTCATTCACGGCTAGAACATCATTCCTTGTTGAAAAGCCTCTTGGTGTAAGTGATCCGAGTACGCTGATTTACCGCTATCCTGCTTACAAGGCCATTGATGATTATTACTATAAGAATCAGAAGCTCAGTATTATAGCTTATCCCATCGTCAAGCAAACAGTAGAAGACCTTGGTCTGAGATTCACATACTTGAAATCAGGACTGATCGATCAGGATATCTATGAGAAGGCTCCGTTCCATATAGAGGTTGATGAGCAATACTATGAGACCCCTAAACCTGAGCTTCCGCTTGGATATCCGTTTTATGTGGAGTTCACTGACGAGAGCACCTATGAGATCGAGGGGGAAGGAGAATACCCTATCACAGAGATCGAGTATTGCTTCGAAGGGACATACGGATTTGGCGAGTGGGTGACATTCGACCGACTGAAGTTCCGATTGATACTGGATATTAAACTTACGGGTGATGAGGAGGTAGATGAGGTATACACTGACAATACCTTCGGATTTCGTCTCAATGATCCAGATGGACTCACACTAGAGACAATAGAAGGTTTCGAATTCATACAGGATGAAGTGGAGGCCACGGTGATAGGCCTTACAACTAGCGCATCTACTCCCAAAAAGGCCAAGGACATTCTGACGAGGTTGGGGGAAGTCTACATCAGTGACCAGATGGGTGATAAGACCGATGTCTTCGATAAAGCAATCAGCTTCTTGGATGATGAGATCGAAGTGAATCTGGAGCAATTAAAGCTCATCGAACAGGAGATAGAAGACTATAAGATAGATAATGGAGTGACTGGCTTGAATGACATGGGCTTGTTGGTCAGCAAGGAGGCCATGGATCTGGAGAACGAAAAAGTATCTATTCTATTGAA
The DNA here is from genome assembly GCA_027621335.1 of Bacteroidota bacterium. Lineage (GTDB taxonomy): Bacteria > Bacteroidota > Bacteroidia > Flavobacteriales_D > JABDKJ01 > JABDLZ01. The sequence continues at coordinate 589 of JAQCAN010000016.1, read as the reverse complement.
GAGTAAATACTACGCATATCTTGATGAATACCTAGCCGAAAATGATGTCTATTCGGATCTTATTAGTCCGAATGCTTTCGGCATCAAAGACCCCCTGATAGCTGACCTTACTACAAGCCTGGTCAAATTGAGCAATGAGAAGGCTTCCTTGGAAGCAACAGGGACCCAAGCTAACCCATTGTATGAAAGGTTGACCTCACGAATGGAGGCTGATAAAAAAACCATTCAGAGGACTATTGAAGGATTCAACAGTAGCAATGAGATCGCTCTCGAACAAGTGGATGGCAGGATAAGGAAGGTTGAAGGAGACATCAGGGATTTACCGAGGGTTCAGAACAGACTACAGCAGATGGAGCGACTATATCGCATCCATGAATCCATGTACAAAACACTGCGAGAGAACCGGTCAAGTTTGGCCTTGAGCAGGGTGTCGGTGGCTCCTGATGTGAAGATATTGGAACCTTCCTATCTGATCAGCTTGAAGCCGACCTTCCCAGATCCTCTCATCATTTTGATCATTGCCTTTCTGCTCGGGTTGGTCATGCCGGTTCTTTGGATTCTGGGCAGGAGTTTGTTCAGTAATAAGATT
>JAQCAN010000015.1 GCA_027621335.1 Bacteroidota bacterium | reverse complement strand
GAGGGGAAGGCCCAGGATTACATCGGTCGCTTCACAAGCGGCCGAATCGGCCGAGACGGTCACATCCTCAGGGCAAGCGATCACTGGATCCATGTGATCTTCTAAGTTGATTTCAAAGCTGCAGTCAGCTGAATTCCCGTTGGCGTCCGTCACAGTGAGTGTCACAGTCTGACTTGTGCCATGGCCAGATAAAATTGTTCCTGCTAGTGGCCATTGCGTGATAATGAGGTCAGGAGTTGCAGTGCTATCGTCCTCGACCAAGGGAATGCCCGTGTAATCCTGAATAATGAACTCGCATACGCTGTCAGCCACTTCGATACTGTTCACGGGGCAATTGCTGATCGTAGGGGGCAGAGAATCCAGTGCATTCGAAGATTGTCCATTGCTCTCAATAGTTACCAAGCTGACTAAGAAAACGAGCAGGAGAGGATATATGGCCTTAGTTGGGCTCATTTTTCAAGATGAACGTAAAGTTAGACCATATAGGAGCTCAAGTCCATAGATGAAAAAGTAGGTTGGGTAAGTCCACTTGGAATCTGATACAGGACCTCTATGAAAAAGCTGCACATCCATTGACATGCAGCCTTTTTCGCTATTTCAAGGATAAATCAGTAATAGATGAGTCGCCTCACCTTCGCGATGTACTTCGCCAAACGGAGCACCTGCTTCGTGTAGCCGAATTCATTGTCATACCAGACGTAGACCACGCAGTTCTTTCCATCATTGGAGACAATGGTAGCCGGAGAATCGTAGACCGAGCAACAGGAATTGCCTATGATATCATTGGAGACCAGTTCTGGCTCGATGCTATAACGGATCTGATTCACCAGCTCGCCTTCAAGGGCCGCTTTCTTCATGGCCGCATTGACCATGTCCTTGTCCACCTTGCTGTTCAAACTGAGGTGCATGATAGCCAGTGATCCGTTGGGAGTAGGCACACGCACTGCATTGGCGGTCAGTTTGTCCTTGAACTGAGGCATCACCTTCGTGACAGCCTTGCCTGCGCCAGTCTCAGTAATGACCATGTTCATGGCCGCTGACCGCCCCCTGCGCTCTTTGCTATGGAAGTTGTCCAAAAGGTTCTGATCATTCGTGTAGGCATGGACAGTCTCTATGTGCCCTTTCTCCACTCCAAAGGCCTCATCGATCACCGCTAATACTGGAGAAATGGCATTGGTGGTGCAACTGGCTGCAGACCACAGATGGGTCTCTTCAATGTCATGATCTCCATGGTTGAGACCATAGACGATGTTCGGCATCTCTGATCCAGGGGCGGTCAATAGTGCTTTGGAGATACCCTTGGCCTTCAGGTGACGCCCTAACTGTTCCTTATCGCGATATACACCTGTATTGTCAATGACCAAAGCGTTGTCAATTCCATAGGCTGTGTAGTCAATGTCCTCAGGGTTCTCTGCGGCTATCAGCTTCACGATCTGTCCATTGATGATGAGTTGCTGGTTCTGCTTATCCTCAGTTACCACTCCTGAGAAAGGACCATGGACAGAGTCCATTCGAAATAGAGCTGCCCTTTTGGTGATCTGCAAGTCATCCACCTTTCTCAGAACAATCGCCCTGAGGCGCAATTGCTGCCCCGCGCCACTCATTCGAATGAGTTCGCGGGCACATAATCGCCCAATGCGACCAAAACCATAGAGCACCACATCCTTAGGTTGGATGTCGTGACTGGCTTGTCGACCGAGGAATTGGCCTAGCTTATCATTCAAGAAATCCTCTTGGCTTGAATAAGCGTGGCCCTCGGTCATCCACTCACTGGATAATCGGCCGATATCGATCTTGGAAGGGGCCAAGTCCATCTCTGTCAACTTCATTGCCAGGGAGGAGGTGGCGTGGATATCGATGGGCTTGTTTACTATATCCCTGGCATATTCATGCAGGTTGAGCAACTCCGGGACGCTTTGATCGATGAGGGGTGCGCGGAAGAGCACAAGTTCTATATTCTTTCGGTACATGAGGTCGCCTATGGCATTGAGCAGGCCTACTCCCGCTCGCTTCCTCTCGATCCATTTCTCATTTGTTTGAGTGATGGTTTCCATTGACATGTTTGAATAAAGGAATTTGAAAGTGTATCTGTGACAATAAGGGCTATAAAAGAAAAAAGCCTATCCGAGATAGGCTTTTAGTAGTTTGCTTTTAGATTGCTGTTTCAGCTTTCGTATCGCTTTCTCTTTGATCTGGCGCACGCGCTCACGCGTTAGATCGAATTTCTCTCCGATTTCATCCAAGGTGAGTCCGTGGTTCATTCCTATTCCAAAGAAGAGGCGTATCACATCGCGTTCCCTTCCTGAAAGAGTGGCTAATGAGCGCTCCACCTCATTCTGAAGAGATTCGTTCAATAGAGTGCTGTCCGCATCCGGGGAATCATCATTGATCAAGACATCCAAGAGGGAGTTGCTATCGCCATCATCGGTGAAAGGGGCATCCATAGAGATGTGACGTCCACTCACTTTCAAGGACTGCGCGACCTTCTCAGTAGGAAGATCCAAGGCATGGGCTAATTCTTCTGCTGATGGCGGACGCTCGAATTCCTGCTCCAACTTGGAGAACATCTTATTGATCTTGCTCAAGGAACCGACCTGGTTCAAAGGAAGACGTACAATCCTGGATTGCTCAGCCAAGGCCTGAAGGATACTCTGACGGATCCACCATACGGCATAAGAGATGAATTTGAATCCACGGGTCTCATCGAAACGTTGTGCGGCCTTGATCAGGCCGAGGTTTCCCTCATTGATAAGGTCGGGAAGACTGAGTCCTTGGTTTTGATACTGCTTGGAGACCGAGACCACGAAACGCAGATTGGCACGGGTCAGTTTGTCGAGCGCTCGCTGATCACCCTGCTTGATACGCTGGGCTAACTCCACTTCCTCTTGGGCAGTGATAAGCTCTTCTTTACTGATCTCTTGTAAGTACTTGTCTAGAGATTGGCTTTCACGATTGGTTATGGACTTGGTAATCTTAAGCTGTCTCATACGAAGTGTAGGTTCATTTAAAGTGTTAAGGCGGCCTGCTTGGGCTTAAGGTAAAGCCAACTGTAAGCAGTCCACAAAGGTACGGTTTTGTTACCTACAAGACAAGGTAACTTAGTGTGTTGATTGTACTAAAAAACAGGGAGCCGACCGTTGTCGACTCCCTGCATCGGATGTGAGATGTCACTAATAAACTGATTCAAAACAGATTAACAGATGAACGCGGTTTCTATACTTGACTCATGCAGGTTTATCAATGCGCTTAGTTCTCACATCCCGAAGCCGTAGTATGCGACCGTTCCGTTGGGGTACACCCCTTCTATCAGAACACCTCCCTCCTTGGGTTCCAATAGCGACACGACATCTTCCGGCTTCTCTATTGTCTTCTTGTTGATACGGGTGATGATGAAGCCTTCCTGAATGCCTGCTCTTTTAAAACGTCCATTCAGATCCTGACTCAATCGAACTCCCATTGCTATATTCAATCGTTCTAATTCTTGCTTCCCGACCACCTCGAATACCGCGTCCTTAGTTCGCACATTCGCTGATCTGGCTGAAGTATCCACTGTGGTATTTCCATAGCGGTCAGTTACTGTAACGTCATACTCTAAGAGATCATTGCCCCGCTTCACCGTTACTTTCAATTTATCGCCTGGACGGTATCGGCTCACATGTTCTTGGAGTTCTGGAACATGGTTCACCCGCTTTCCGGCCACCATGTAGATGATATCTCCTTCACGTATGCCCACAATAGCGGCAGCACCTCCCTCGGTAAGACCGCGCACATAGACTCCGGCCACATCCTCTATTCCCAATCGATCCGCCAATTCTTGATTCAATTCTGCGATACTCACCCCGATATAGGCACGTTGCACATTCCCAAATTCCAATAGGTCATGCGTCACTTTCTGTACAATGCTGCTTGGCACAGCAAAGGAATACCCGCTATATGAGCCAGTGCGACTTGCGATGGCCGTATTGATTCCAATAAGTTCTCCTCGCGTATTGACCAAAGCGCCACCGCTGTTCCCTGGATTCACGGCAGCATCTGTCTGGATGAAACTCTCCACAGGGAAGATCTCCCGATTGGGGTCGAAGTCCAAGATGTTGATGTTCCTTCCTTTGGCACTGACAATTCCAGCAGTGACTGTGGAGGTCAGATTGAAGGGGTTCCCCACAGCCAAGACCCACTCTCCGATGCGTACACCATCAGAATCACCGAAGGTGGCGAAAGGCAAGTCCTCTTCATCGATTTTGAGTAGGGCGAGGTCGAAGGCGGGATCGGCTCCGATGACTTCAGCATCCACAGTGCGGTTATCGTTCAAAGTGACCTGGATGCGATTCGCGTGGTCTATAACGTGGTTATTCGTTACGATATAGCCGTCCTGCGAGATGATGACACCAGAGCCAGACGACTGCATCATCTGAGGTTTGATGCCTTGGTGGAACATGTCGATCCATGGATTCACGCTCTGAGGCCCCATGGTCTCCGTCTTGATGTGTACCACCGTATTCAGGCTGGATTCCACAGCCGCAGTGAAGTCCAACACATGGCCCTGATAATCTGTGGGAAGAGAGGCGTACTTGATTGGGAGAGACTGCTCCACGACCTTGACTGCCGTTGGTTCCTCCACGAATAGCTTATAACTTCCCAAGGCAATGAAACCACCAAGGATGGCAATGGATAAGGTGCTGATGAACTTTTTCATGGTCTTTACTCGTTTACGCTTCTATTATCTTCAGACAATAATCATTCCTAGAATGTTCACTGATACGTATCAAATAACGTCCCAAAACCTCACGTATTGGAGTGAATTGGAGTTAAAGAATGTTAAGCTCATGGACGAAGGCAAGACAGTGATTTTAATGCCATTTTTGTCTCCACTATGAAGACCTATTTCTTCAAATACCAGGGAGCGGGCAATGACTTCATCCTCATCGATGACCGTCATGACCAGTATAGTGAGATGGATTCAGCGCTGATCTCAAATCTCTGTGACCGCAGATTCGGTATAGGGTCGGATGGACTCATCCTCATCAAGAAGAGCAAGGTGGCCGACCTGTGGATCGACTTCATGAACCCTGATGGTAGCCGTAGCTTTTGTGGAAATGGCAGCCGTTGCGGACTGCTTTTCGCCAAGAAACTCGGCATGATACAGGGGGAGTCCTGCACCTTCGAAGCAGTCGATGGCGTCCATACTGGGATTCTGATTGCTGGAGGGGCGCGCATCAGTATGCATCAGGTAAGCGCCATTGAGGCACATGAAGATGGAAATTTTGTATATACAGGGTCGCCACATCTCATCCTTCCTGTCACTGATTTGAATACCATGGATATCAAGGGATTGGGCGCTGCGATACGGTATAGTCCTAGCTATGCCGATGAAGGGGTGAACGTGAATTTCGTCAAAGACCTTGGACCTGATTCGCTGGGCATACGCACCTACGAACGTGGGGTAGAAGATGAGACTTTGGCCTGCGGTACGGGAGTGACTGCGGCCGCCTTGGTCCATGCCCGATTGCATGGATTGGAAAATGGAACCATTCAGGTCAAAGCGCTTGGTGGGGACTTGAAGGTGAGTTTTGTCAAAGACAGAGAAGGGTTCAAGGACATCTATCTGGAAGGGCCGGCCGAAGAGGTCTTCTGCGGAGAAATAGCCTTATGATCATGGAAAAGGGAGTCCTCAAGAAAGCAGGTGAGCATGACCTTGATTGGCTATTGGAGGTAGAGAACGATGCCTCCCATTGGGCCGTAGGTGGACGTACACATAGCTATACGCGTCATGAGTTGGCCGATTTTCTTAGTAGGAATCAATCGTTTCTTCCAGGAGGAAATCTGCGTTGGATCATCTGTTGCGAGGAAGAGGAAGAACCGGTCGGGGTGCTGGATATCTTTGCATACCATAGGGAAAAGAAAATGGCCAGCGTAGGTATCCTCATAATAGAATCCATGCACCGCAGGAAAGGCTACGGCCTTCAGGCACTTGGAGAACTTGAGAAGCTGGCTTTCTTTGAATGGGATCTTCTGGTCTTGCAGGCCATTGTTCAGCCGGAGAATTCAGCCAGTCAAGGTCTTTTCGCCAAGGCAGGCTATGCCTTCAAACGCAAACAGGATCAGGGCTTGCTCTTATTCGAAAAACATCGGCCGTGAGAAAGCTCCTTTGGATAAGCATCCTGCTCATCTTGGCCTATGCGGGGTACTGGGCTTGGTCCCGTTACCAAGCGATCTATGCCTCCAATGTGGAAGTGCAGGAGACCAAGGAATTCCTCATCTATACCGGCAGTGATTTCGAGAAAGTCAGGACGGATCTGGAGCGCAGCCACGCCCTCAAGGACTTGGATGCCTTCTTATGGGTGGCTGAGAAAAAAGGCTATCCTGATCTCATTAAACCTGGCCGATACCTGCTCAAAGACGGCATGAGCAATAACGACCTGGTGGACATGTTGCGTTCAGGAAATCAGGTGCCTGTCAAGCTCTCCTTCAACAATGTCAGGAACCTGGCTCAGCTGGCCGGAAAAGTGGGCGCCAAATTGGAAGGGGATTCTCTGAGTTTCCTGAAGACTTTCACCGATCCTGAGACAATCAGCTATTATGGTTTCACCCAGGAGAACTTCATCGCCATGTTCATCCCGAACACCTATGAATTCTATTGGACCACCTCGGAGGAAGATTTTGTCAAGCGGATGGCATCGGAGTTCAAACGCTTCTGGACGGATGATCGGATGGCCAAAGCACGGGCTCTGAATCTGACCCAGTCGGAGGTAGTGACTCTAGCGTCAATCGTCCAGGCGGAACAGTCCATGCGCCCTGAGGAATGGCCTATCATCGCGGGACTGTATTTGAACCGATTGGAACAAGGCATCCCCTTGCAATCCGATCCTACGGTCATCTTCGCCACGGGGAATTTTGGCATCAGGCGGGTCTTGAACCGCCATTTGAAACAGGATAGTCCCTACAACACCTACAAGAATAAAGGACTTCCTCCGGGACCCATCCGTATGCCCGACCGTGGAGCCATAGAAGCAGTCCTCTCCCCTGAGGAGCATGAGTACATCTTCATGTGCGCCACACCTGATGGTTCTGGCGTCCATAAATTCAGCAAGACCTTGAAGGAACATAACCGCTATGCGAAGGAATATCAGCGGGCCATGAATGCTCGGGGCATTTTCAATTGACGCATCAGATCGATGTCCTGAGTGACTAGAAACCAAAGAGAATGGAGCAGATCACATTCGGAACAGACGGTTGGCGAGCCATCATCGCCAAGGAATTCACAGTCAGGAACGTAGCCAGGCTCACGGAGGGCTTGGTCGGCTGGATGGAGCAAGAAGGTCATCCCAAGCGCATCGTCATCGGTTATGATTGTCGATTCGCTGGACGGCTTTTTGCCGAGACCGTAGCTAGAGTATTGCTGGAAAAGGGAGTAGAGGTGATACTCTCTGATCGCATGGTGACCACACCCATGTTGGCCTTGGCCGCGAGGGATCTTGGAACAGCCGCAGGGGTGATGATCACTGCGAGCCATAACCCTGCCTCCTACAATGGCTTTAAACTGAAGACTTCGGCTGGTGGGCCTATGGGAGGTGAGGACCTTAAGACCATAGAATCCCTAGTTCCGCATCAGAATTCCGTACCCTTTGACCCTACGTCCTTTGATTTCAAAATGCATGGCAAGTTCAGAGAAGTGGACCTGGAAAGCCCTTATATAAAGGCTATCGAGGCTGCCTTTGACATGGAGTTGCTTCGCAAGGAAGCGCATAATTATGCCTATGACGCTATGTATGGTTCAGGGCAGTTCGTGATGAAGCGCCTCTTCCCGAGCATGATGCATTTCAGATGCACTGTAGACCCTACGTTCCAGGGCATCTCGCCCGAACCCATTGCGCGGAACCTAGATGCGTTCAGTGAATATCTGGTCCATCATGGCAACATCCAATGCGGGCTGGTCACAGATGGAGATGCAGACCGGATCGGGTTGATGGACGGTATGGGGAATTTTGTGGATTCCCATCACATCATGTTGCTCTTGGTGCATTACCTCGTCCATTATCGAGGTAAGAAGGGCAAAGTGGTCACTGCCTTTTCCACGGTGACCAAATTGAAGGATCTCTGTGTTCACTATGGCCTGCCAATCGAAGTAGTCAAGATCGGCTTCAAGTATGCCAGCGAGGTGATGATGAAAGAACCGATCCTTTTTGCTGGAGAAGAGAGTGGCGGCATGGCAGTTGAGGGCCACATCCCTGAACGGGATGGCATCTGGATGGCACTACTGCTTATGGAATTCATGGCCAAGACAGGGAAAGGAATCAATGAACTCATCCAAGAGGTCTATGCGCTTGTGGGCCCCTTTGTATTCAAGAGGAATGACCTGAACTTGAGCATGGACAAGAAATTGGCAGTGGTAGAGCGATGTGAGAAAGGGGGGGTCAAAGCCTTTGGAACCTATGAAGTGAAGAGCATAGAGACGTTGGACGGTTTCAAATTCAACTTGTCCGATGACTCTTGGATCATGATACGTCCCTCAGGTACTGAGCCCGTGCTACGCGTCTATGTGCAGGCAGCCAGCCATGATCAGGCAGCGGGGATTATGAAAGCTGCCTTGAAAGAGATTGCTGAAGAAATGCAACAGACTTAAGCGGTCCTTAAGTTCCCCATTTGTTTAAAATATATGTGGCATTAGAACCCTCATTCCACCACCACTTTCTCAGAGAAGAGCCGCCCATCACGGGCGGTGATGAGGAGGGTGTAGAGGCCGGGGGCAAGGGATTCAAGATTCAAGATTGCAGATTCAAGATTATCGCTAGTGGAACCTTCAACCTTGAACTTTGAATCTGGAATGACCCTCCCTTGCGAATCCACAAACATCACCCTCTCCACCATTCGTCACCACTGTCTTCCTGATTTGGTTGTGGACTCCCGTCCCAATCGTTGGGAGCCCAGGTTATCTGCTTCCATTCTAAAGCAGGTTCAGAATCATATAGAGGAACCTGCGCGTTCATTGTAATTGTCAGCAACAGTGCTTTCAAGAGCGCCATGCATCTAGTTCGGCTTGGCCTGAAAAATCGCGGAGTCGTTTGTGAACTTCGAGGGAATGAGAAAGCTGCTTTCATGGCTGTTTTAATTTATGGTTGACGCAATGTGCAGCTGAAATGAAAGTAGAAAACAGCCTTGTTAGTAATGGGGGGGGGGTAAGTTGAAAACTAATCCAGGCATTTAGATATAAATACGCGGTATATGCGTTTGAAGACTGATAGCTCAATGGACGATATGAGTTCATTCTATCCTTCATTGACCCAACGCCTATCTTTATCGTTCACTGGTATTTTCGAGCGCAGCAAAACACCCACCTTGATCTTTCCTCAGATATCCTTGGACATCCACAGATCCACTTCTCTGTCCGCTTTGAACTTCGCAGGGGAACGATGGAACTCCTCGAAGCCCCAACGCTCGTAGAATAGAAGGGCCAAGGTGTTAGTGCGTAGCACTTGTAACCATAGCTTTGAACATCCTGTTGCTTCGGCGCGTTCGATGCTGGCTTTCATAAGCAAAGCTCCTGCGCCCGTGCCTACCCTGGTAGGATCCAGATAGAGCCTTTCCAGCTTCAGACATTTCGCAGCAGGAAGAAGTTCAGGACAAGCCCATTCCAGCTCTGCAAACCCCTGCACTTCCCCCTCATCATCCGCCACCAGGAATTCGCTATTCTCAGCCGTCATCCTCTGTTCCAAGGCCTTAGGAGCATAGATCTTATCCACATAGATTAGCAATTCAGACGCATTGCCCTCGTTCATGAAATACTGGATGAAGGACCTCCGGCCTATATCGGCTATCCTGGCCGCATCTTGTGTTGAAGCTTGTCTGATAAGCATTGGGTAATTTTACATAAATGAAGCGAGGACTCCTCATAATAGGCCTTTTTGGATGCTTGGCCAGTTCACTTCAGGCTCAGGAGCCTGAAGGGGTCGTCAAGGCCGTGCAACTCAAGGAGTTCATCATCACTGCTGAGGTTGGCATGGATGCCCAAGGTTTCATGGACGCGGTCATGGCTGACTCTTCGTTTTACCAATCGTTCATTAACCTGAAATACTTCCCTCATCGCATGGAGAGCTTCCTTGAGGTCAGGAATAAGGGGGAGAAGGAGAAAGCCAATCTCCGAAGGCGGGCCGATCAGACCTTGAACCAAGGAAAACGGACCATCACCATCACCAATGAAATCGTCTCAGGAAAACTCTACAACCGCAAGGGGGAGCACCGCTACCTCACGGCTGAGATGTACGATGAGGTCTTCTTTCCCAAAGCACCCGAATCAGTCTCTAGGGACATCCATACAATGGATCAGGTGGAGGTCAAAGGGAGCAAACTAGAGGAGTACAAGTCCCAACTGAAGAAGATGATGTTCAATCCGGGGCAGGAGATCGTTTCAGTGCCCTTCATTGGTGACAAGATGGACCTCTTCAGTCCTGATATGACGCCTTACTATGATTTTTCCGTCTTCTCGGCCTATACTCCAGATTCGGTATGGTGTTACGTCTTCCTGGTAGAGGCCAAGCCTGAGTTCTCAGCCAATAAAACGGTCATCAAGCGAATGACCAGTTATTTTGACAAAACGACCATGGAGGTCATGAGCAGGGAATATGCCTTGAGCAATAACACCATCTTCTTCGAATTCGATATCTGGATGAAGGTGGACAACAAGCGTATCGGCAGAGAGGTGGTTCCCATACGCATCCAATATGACGGGGAATGGGACATCCCTTTCAAGTCGGTGGAGAACATCACCTTCGACATCCGCTGTACGAATTACGACCTCAGTCCTTGAGGAAGAGGAAGACCTCGTTGTCCCTGGAATGATGGAGTCTGGGGGAGAAGCCATTGGCCTTCAATTCGGCTTTGAAGGATTCTGAAGCAGGATGAGGTAAGGTGTTCAAGATAAGTACCCCACCTGCAGTAAGCAGGTGCATCAGTCGCACGATGAAACCCATAGTCAACACATTGGGAGTCACTTCATTATCGATGAACAGATCGACCAAGATAAGGTCGAAGGTGTCCATACATTCCTGCACATAGCTCAGGGCCTCGGTGCATATGATCTCGTGTTTCCCATCCTCTCCGATGCTGAAATATCGCTCCGCCAATTCAATGATCAAGGGGTCCATTTCTATAGATCGGATGTAGGGGTCTTTTCCGAAATCCTTCCTCAACAGCTTGACTGTACTTCCTGCACCCATGCCCAAGTTGAGTACCCTATCTACCTGGCGATGAGCGAGTCCAGCCTTTTTCATGGCGCCTTTGAAGACCTGCTCGAGGTGGTTGTAGGAATAATTGGCCTGACCCGAATTCAGGGCCAGATGTCCGTTCTCCCAACAGATCTCCAAAGGTCCTGAGATGGGACTTTCCAACTCATGTTCCTTGATGGGCAGGAGGTAGCTGAGCAGACGCTTCCAGTTGCTCATTTCTTCCGCTTTTCAGCTTCAGGAATGAGCCCTTTCAGATGGATGAGGTAGAGGTTGTGAAGGAGCATATAGTCCAGGGCATGATAGTCCGCCCCGATGGTATGCGGCTTGTTCATGTACAATTCACTTTCCTCTCTCATGAACCGGTTGTTCACGGTCCATCCGTGGGTGTTGGTCTCAGGATAGGTGGAATGAGGCCCTTCAGGTGGAGCGATATCCAAAAGGGCCCTGCTCTTGATCAGGTAGTCCTTGTCCTTCTTGAATCGTTTATTCTCAGGATAGAGCGCCAGATTCATCAGGGGATAGACGTACCACTCATCCTTCTTCGCTCGTTTGACCAGTTTCCTGAACGTGGTGCGTCTGAATCCATTCCCAGTGGTCGCTACGGTCATGGCCATATGGGCATTATCATCCTTGATATAGGTCGGATTGATGCCCATTCTAAGTGAAGACCAAAAAATCTTATTCAATGGATTGATGCGGAAGTGATGGCTTTCTGAATCGAATTCCAACGTATGTTTGGCCCCTGCCGAATAAATATATCCTTCTCCACCGCGCATGACTTTTTGAGCTTTACCATTGCTCTTGGTCAGGACAGGATTCTTCACATGCCAGCGGTAGTCGATGAGAAACTGCAGGATGCGTGTGCCATTTTGGACGGCCATCTCGTTCAAGGATTCGCCTTTCACCTTCACCACTTCGGGAATCAACTTGTGAACAGCCATGAGCCCCATCATGAGATGATGCACTTGATCATGGCTCTCTTCATTGGCTCGTTTATCGGGTTTGGTATAGTCGCTTTCTAGGCTTTTCATCTTCGCGAACTTGCTGTACATCTCCGCTGGCACGTCATCCCTGATGAAGAATCCATTCGGTAGAGGATCAGCACCTTGCACGAAAAAAGGCTCCGCACTGAGGTCCAATCGTTCAACTGTCTTAAGTGCATAATATAGTTCTAGTAGGGTCCGTTCTTTGTCAATGGTCTCTGCATCTTCGATCCTTACAAATGAATTCTTCAATGAGAGGTGATATTCGGTACTGAGCATGGCCATGTACCAACCGAGATTCAAGGTCGCGTCCCCCCACCCCATTCGCTCGAAGTTCTCATGTCGACTAACGGCCGGGAGACTCTTGCCTTGGCCTTCTCCAACCACGATGAATTCCTCTAAAAATCGTTCCCTGAATGACCAATACTTCTCTTGATTCTCAATAAGATTTTGACAGACCGATACAAAGCTTATGAACGTAAGGGCCGTCAGGAGAAAAAGTAGTCTCATGGGACGAATATAAGTCCAGTAGTCTCCATTGGTCTATCGCTTCCCGCTTTTCGTCTATTCTGTGAAACCAGCTGTAGCTCTTTCGAGTATGAGCAGGGGAGTAAAAAGCCCTTAGAGGAATGAACGTGAAGGAGTTTATCAGAGCGAAGCGAAATGTCATAATGTCCCTTTCCCTTCTTGGAATAGTGTTAGGCCCAACCTACTGTAGTGCCCAATCAGTTGACCCAAAACATGAACAGGTGCAATGTGCATCGAACATCCTCCATGAGCGCATGATGCTCGAAGAGGAGGACTACCGAGAGCGCTATGAGGAGATGGAACATCTCATTGAGACCTCTCCATTAAGCGAAGAGGCCCAGAGGATGAACGTCTTCACCATTCCTGTCGTGGTCCATATCTTCCATACGGGGCAGCCTATTGGCACAGGGGTGAACATCAGTGATGAACAGGTTATGAGTGCCATAACCGGGCTGAACGAGGACTACAGGCGTATTCCGGGTTCTAACGGCTTCGGAAGTGGAGTGGACGTGGAGATGCAGTTCTGTCTGGCCTCACGAGACCCCCAAGGAAATCCGACTAATGGCATCATCAGAGTAGATGCAAGCGGAGTTCCACTCTACAGTAATGAAGGTATCTCAGTGGGTCAAGGAAGCGGATGCGATGAGACAGACCTGAAGGATCTGAGTCGCTGGGATAGAGATTCATACTATAACATATGGATTGTCAATGAAATCGATGATAATGATGGAGGGTCAGGTATACAGGGCTTTGCCTATTTCCCGAGTTCTTCAGTCAGTCGTGATGGAGCGGTCATCCTCTACAATGCCTTCGGGACGGTCGGCAACCTGAAGAGCTACACCAATCTTAACCGCACCGTGACCCATGAGGTGGGCCATGGCTTCTCGCTCTATCATACTTTCCAAGGAAATTCATGCACTGAATCCAACTGTGAGAGCCAAGGAGACAGGGTATGTGACACCCCTCCCACGATTACCAGCACCAGCTGTAACAGCCCGGCTTGCTCGGGAACACAGCTTGTGGAGAATTACATGGACTATACCAACGAGGATTGTATGGACATGTTCACCCAAGGACAAAAGACCAGGATGCGGGATGCCCTCATGACCCAGCGTAGTTCCCTGCTGACCTCATTAGGTTGTACGCCTCCGAACGCATGGGATGCTGGCATCACAGCCATTCATTCACCCATGGGCTATTCCTGCAGTTCATCCATTGCTCCGGTGGTGGAATTGAAGAATTTCGGGAGTAATACCATTACGTCTGTGGCAATTAAATACCGTGTGGATAACGGGGCTTTGCAGACCTACACGTATTCAGGAAACCTTCCATCCTCGCAGTCGGTGACGGTAAACCTGCCTGCCTTGACCACGAGCTCTGGAGCACATACGTTGGAGGTCTTCACACAGTCGCCCAATGGGCAGACGGATGGCTTCCAATCCAACGATACCAATTCAAAGAACTTCTCAGTAGTGGAAGGGAATACAGTGACCGTATCCATCCAGGTGGACAATTATGGCAATGAGACCACATGGGAGGTCATCAACGCATCCGATCAGGTAGTGGCCAATGGCGGACCCTATCCGACCGACATGTACGGCACGACATTCGAGCAGGACTTCTGTCTTCCTGCAGGGTGCTATGACTTCGTCATTTATGATTCTTATGGAGATGGACTCTGCTGTGGCGGGGGCTTCGGAGGCTATGAGGTCACAGACGAGCAGGGCAATGTCTTGGCCGAATTCATCACGGATTTCACCACCATTGAGACCAGTCCATTCTGCATCACGGCCGCAGCGGGAAGCCCACCATCCGCTGATTTCAGCGTGAGCGCTACTCAGGGCTGCACTGGAACGAGCTTCCAATTCTCCGATCAGAGTTCAGGAGGCCCTATCTCACGAGCATGGACCTTCCAAGGAGGGACCCCCTCCACATCCACCGCAGCCAATCCCATGGTGACCTTCAACAGCCCTGGCCCGCATGATGTCACGCTGACTGTGACCAATGTGAATGGCAGCGATACAGAACAGCGTCTGGATTACATCACGGTGACCTCAGCTCCGACCCTGAATACTGCGGTGAGTCAACCGAATTGCTGGAACTCCAGCGATGGGAGCGTGAACCTCAGCGTAAGTGGTGGAACCGCACCTTTCAGCTACAGCTGGAGCAATGGTTCGTCCAATCAAGACATTTCAGGATTGGCTGGAGGCAGTTACAGCGTCACAGTGACCGATGCCTCTTCATGTGCGGCTAACGCATCTGTGAGCGTTCAGAGCCCATCCATTCTCAATGTGAATACTACGAGCTCGACCCCGGCTTCGTGCGACCCTGATGGAACGGCCAGCATCTCGCCTTCTGGAGGGACACCTCCGTATTCCTACCTATGGAGCAATAACCAGTCTTCGGCTACGGCTACAGGACTTTCAGGAGGCACCTACACCGTAGTGGTCACGGATAGCAATGGTTGCCAGAAGACCAAGACTGTTACAGTACAGAGCACTGGAAGTGTGACGACCACGGCCGGAGCAGTTTCCAACGTGACCTGTAATGGCGGGGCCGATGGTTCGGCCAGCGTCAGTGCCTCTGGAGGGGACGGCCCATACGCGTATTCTTGGAATGGCCTCAGTGGTCAGACTACTGCCACCGCTTCAGGACTTAGCGCAGGAAATTACTCGGTCACAGTGATGGATTCCAATGGATGCAGTGCTTCTCAAAGTTTTACCATTGCACAGCCTACTGCCTTGATCAGCTCTTTGATAGCTACGGAGGCCCAGTGTTTCGGTATGGCCAATGGAACATTGCAAGGGAATATGAGTGGAGGAACTCCACCATATTCGTATAACTGGAATGGAGCAGGATTCGGTCAGACCTTGACCCCACAGAACGTGGCCGCAGGGAGCTATAATTTCGTAGTCACGGACGCGAACGGCTGTCAGACGGTCACAAGTGCCGCGGTGGTACAGCCTTCTGAGATCGCAGTGACCGTGGTCTCCATGACCCCTGATAGCTGTCAGTTGGACGTAGGTTCGGCCGAGATCGAGGTCATCGGGGGAGTAGGCATGTATAGCGTGCAATGGGATGATGTGGATGAGCAGGAAGGCTTCATTCTCATTGACGTGAGGCATGGCGGATATGTAGCAACCGTCAGCGACCAGAACAGCTGTACCAAAACCAAGAACGTCAGTATAGAAGAGGTGGATTGCGGTATAGTGAGTGGCCTGGAGGAATCGACTCCGTCCTGGTCTGCGAAGGTCTTCCCTAATCCTCTTTATGGAACAGAACTCACAGTGGTGCTATCAGGAAATATGAACGGTCCGGTCCGTGCTGCATTGATGGACATCACAGGGCAAATTGTTCAAGAGAACTGGCTCACTGATGGCCAGGGCCAACAAAACCTCCACATAGCATCGGATGTGGCGGAAGGAATCTACCTGCTGCAATTGAGTGATGGACCGCAGGTTCACACCCAGCGGGTCATGGTCATTCGTTGATCTGATTTTCCACGAAACAACGGGTCTCATCGTCATTGTTCACAGTGATGATGAGGCCTTTGTTGTTCCAGTCCAGAGCCAAGGCATGACGGACATCCCCACCTTCATAGATGCCGAATCGCCATTGAGGAACCACATCCCATTGGCCCTTTCCGTCAGAGCGCATCAAGAGGCCGTAAGAGGCATCACTTCGCGTAGTCTCCACTTCTCTATCATGCTGATTCCCGAAGAGTAGAAGGTCCATGGTACCATCCTTGTCCACGTCCAACTTCAGGATGCTGTTCACGGTCGAGAATTGCGCCTGGACCGGCATGTCAACCATCCTCCATTGGCCCTTGCCCTCGTTCATCAAGAAGACAGAGGCGAACTGCTCCACCTTGTAGTTCAAAGCCCCTGCCGTGTCTTCACCTAGCACCTCATAGACCGAAGCTTCACTGAAGGCATTGTAGGAGGGGAACTTTTCCTTGACAAAGGGCAACTGCTGTGAGGAGCATTCCCTTCCGCGTACCGGAAAGCAGTTCCCGTCCTGGTGATAGGCCATGTAGATATCATTGCTCCCATTCCCATCGAAGTCCTTCGAGAAGATCTCAAAAGGCGCTTCAGGAGAGGCCTTGTACTTGATGTTCAAGCCTAGGTTCCCGATAGCGAGGTCTTCATCCCCATCGCCATCCATGTCCAAGGCGCTGAGTGTGTTCCACCATCCGGTGCTGTGAGGGACCTCATACGTTTTCACCAAGGCGCCATCCTCCCAATGGTAGAAAGTGATGGGCATCCATTCCCCCACCACGCAGAGGTCCACAAGGCCATCTCCATCCAGATCGGACCAAAGCGCATCCGTGATCATGCCTCCTTCCCTTAGCTCGGCCGGAAGTTTGGCAGAGCCATCGCTGAACCGTCCGCCTTCATTCATAAGCAGATAGCTCTTGGCGGGATACGGATATTTACCTGGTACCTGACGGCCCCCTACGAACAGGTCCAAGTCCCCATCGCCATCCACGTCATAGGGCTTAACACAGGCTCCAGAGCTAGTGATGTTGGGCAATTTTGTGGTCGCATCCTTGAAGGCGCCTTGCCCGTCATTCAGGTAAAGGCGGTCCTGGTAGTCATACAGATCCAGGCGCTGCTCATTGCCTCCGCTCACTACGTAGAGGTCCATATCCCCATCGCCATCGGCATCCAGGAAGCAGGCACCAGTATCCTCATAGCGGTTGGAAGCCGGTAGGGCCGGACCTTCCTTGAAGCCATCCGCGGTCTGGAGGAAGAGTTTACCCGTCATACCTTTGGCCGCACCGATGAAAACGTCCTCACGTCCATCCCCATTGACATCGGCTGATGCCGCAGCTGGGCCGAGGGTGGACATGCGATGTGGCAGTAGGATCTCCGTCTTGAAGTCATCAAAGGCGTTCTCCTGGTGGCGGTAGTCCAAGAGCGATACGTCCATGAAATAGGGAGGTTCCTTGACCTCAAGGTCGTCTGATGCAGAGGCATTTTGGTGGTCCAGTGCGGTTCGCTCATCCAATGGCACATCTGCCAACACCTGCTGCTTGCCATCAGGCCAGAGGACCTTGATACTTAAAGGCTCTGTGTCTTCACCCAGTCCGAAACTCATAATGCCTGATTGACTGGACATGTAGCCTCTGACGGTCTGGTATTCCATCATCTGCAGCTTATCTCCTTGTCTCAGTTCCACTTTGGTTCCAAATGGCATAGAGCCCTTTAATTCCACTTGTAGCCAATGATGATCCACATAGGCCTCTCGCATATTCTCCAGAATGCTGGCCGGCTCGTCCATGTTGTTCAGGATGAGGTCCAGGTCCCCATCATTGTCCAGATCGGCATAGGCCGCTCCATGGCTCATGCCTTTCTGAGTGAGTCCCCATGGGTCCATCGCCTGCAGGAAATGATAGTGCCCCAGGTTCTGGAAAACGTAGTTCGAAATGGGTGTGCTGGGGGAGAGGGCGAGCAATTCCAGCGGATTCACATCGATGCCTGTGCGGCCTTCGCGCTCGGCTTCCTCTTTGAGCTCTTGGACGCGCTTCCTACGAGCGATATTGAAGTCATTGTCTCGCACATCGCGCTTCAGGCCGTTCGTCACTAACAGGTCCTTCAGACCATCCATATCGAGGTCCACCATCAGGGCGCTCCAGCTCCAGTCCGTGGCCTGAACTTCAGCCAGCTGGGCCACTTCAGAGAAGTGCCCATGACCGCGGTTCACTTGAAGGGTGTTGAACATGTATTGGTGATGGTAACCGCGCTCCACCAAGGCGTTGAATTTCTTAGGATTCATACCACTCATGTTGGTCTTGAGGCGCTTGTTGTCCTCAGCCACCATATCGGCCGTGAAGATATCTTGAAGCCCATCATTGTCGATGTCACCAATGTCCGCACCCATGGTGAAATTGGACATGTGCTGCAGCTGATTGAGCGCCTCGTTGCGGAAGGTGCCATCCTGTTGGTTGATGTAGAGGAAATCAGGCTCATCGAAGTCGTTGGTCACGTAGATGTCCGTCCATCCGTCTCCATCCAGATCGCTGCAGAGCGCCATGTGGCCATAGGCTCGCTCGATGAGCCCGGCCGCTTCGGTCACTTCTACGAAATGGCCACCCTCATTGTGGTACAACCGGTCAGTGAAGCGATAGAGGCTATCCTCAGGCAAGTCCTGTCGTGCAGCGCTGTTGTTGGGGGGTTGGTTGACCACGTAGAGGTCCAACAGACCATCCTTGTCATAGTCCAAGAAACTCGCTTGGGAGGAATAGCCCTCATCAGCTAGACCGTAGGCCTGGGCCGATTCCTTGAAGATCATGCCTCCTTGATTGATATAGAGGAGATTCTTGCGTTTGGCCACGTCTTCGAGCATGAATCTACAGACATAGATATCAGGGAGTCCATCGGCATTGATATCTGCAATCGCTACCCCACTGGACCAGCCTCCGTCATCCAGGATACCTGCTGATGAAGAGACATCTTCGAAGTGGAGTTCGCCCTGATTCCTGTAGAGCATGTCGGCTACCTGATTACCACAGAAGAAGAGATCTTCCAGTCCATCTCCATCAAAATCCGCTACGCCAACACCAGCGCCATTATAAAGACTCTCGTAGAAGAGATAATTAAAGGAGCTGCTCTCTGTGATGGTATTGTTGAAGTCGACCCCTGAGTCAATGACGGGAGAAAAGAGGGTTTCACTGCTCTTGATGAAGGGATATTCCGGAGACTGACAGGCGGTGAATAATGTAAGTCCGATAAGAAGGTAGACACGCATAGTCAGCAAATAAATAGATTCTCTATGAATGGAAGGATTTGAATTCAGGACGCGAGGATGAGTGCGCTTTCAAAACGTTGATTTCAAATCAGCATTCCTACCACAGTGGCAGTAAAGAGACATGCCAGGGTACCTCCGATCAATGCTTTCACTCCCAATTCACTTAGAAGACCTTTTCTATTGGGGACCAAGGCCCCTATTCCACCGATCTGAATACCGATGGAGGCGAAATTC
>JAQCAN010000245.1 GCA_027621335.1 Bacteroidota bacterium | reverse complement strand
CTTGGACAAATTGGATAGGGAATTCCCCCCTACCGAATACGAGAAGATGGAACCGCTCTATAGGAACATCTTGGATACCTACACCTTCAGGAATAACCAAGGCAACTTCATCCTCTGCTGGGATAATGGCCGCTATGTCAACCATAGTTTCAACTCCAATTGCCTTACCACAGCCTATGATTTCGAGATAGCTGTGAGGGACATCCAACCGGGTGAGCAATTGACCGATGATTACGGCTACCTGAACATCACCCATCCCTTCAGAGGCATAGATGAAGGCACCCGTAGAAAAGTGGTCTATCCCGATGACCTTTTGAAGTACTCCAAGCATTGGGACAAGAAACTAAAAGACGTCTTTCATAAAATCCCTAACTTGAAGCAGCCTTTGAGGGAACTTATCTCGTCTGAATTGTGGGAGGAGATAGTCGAGATATCCAAAGGCCAAAAGCAAATGGAGTCCATTCAGAAGAACTTCTTTGCCGGTCCTCAGTAAGGTTCGGATAGGCTTTGTATATTGAGGGCTGAACAGATACGGTCCATTCGGACCATATCCTCCCCTAAATTCAGACTATCTATAGACTTATGATGAAGGACATCGAGAATATTGAGCTACAGTTCCTTACTGTTGACGACTACCATGAATTGAAGACTGCCATGATCGCGGCTTACACCAATATGCCGGGGTCCTTCTGGAGTGAGAAACATATCCAAGCACTGATCGAGAAATTCAAGGAAGGTCAGGTGGTCATCAAGGTGAACGATCAATTGGCAGGCTGCGCCCTATCCATCATCATCGACTATGACAAATTCGCTGAGAATCACACCTACAAGGACATCACAGGAAATTACACCTTCAGCACCCATGATGACCATGGGGATGTGCTCTATGGCATCGATGTGTTCATCAAGCCAGAGTATCGCGGACTCAGATTGGGTAGGCGATTGTATGATTATCGCAAGGAACTCTGCGAGCGATTGAACCTCAGAGGCATCGCCTTCGGAGGGCGTATCCCGAATTACCACACGTATTCTGAGGAAATGACCCCCAAGGAATACATAGAGAAAGTGAGGCGCAAGGAGATCCATGACCCGGTCCTTAATTTCCAGATCTCAAATGATTTCCACCCTTCCAAGATCCTCAAGGGCTACTTGTAAGGCGATAAGGCCTCCAATGAATTCGCGGTCCTGTTGGAATGGGACAACATCTATTTCGAGAAAAAGAACAAGAAGGCCACCACCAAGAAGAAGATCATCCGATTAGGTCTCATCCAATGGCAGATGCGCCCCTATAAGGATCTGGATGAACTTATGCATCAGGCGGAGTTCTTCATAGATGCTGTCTCGGGATATCGTTCTGACTTTGCTCTTTTCCCTGAGTTCTTCAATGCCCCTTTGATGGCGGAGAACAATCACCTGACAGAAGCGGAGGCCATCAGAGAGTTATCCAAGCACACGAAAGGTATCGTTCAGCGATTCGCAGAGCTGGCCATTTCATATAACATCAACATCATCACTGGAAGCATGCCTGAGATGAAAGGAGACTTGCTCTACAACGTGGGTTACCTCTGCAAACGCGATGGGACCTTGGAACGGTACGAGAAGCTTCACGTCACACCTGACGAAGCCAAGGTCTGGGGGATGCAAGGTGGCACAGGATTGAAGACCTTCGATACAGATTGCGGACGGATAGGCATCCTCATCTGTTATGACTCCGAGTTCCCAGAACTCAGCCGACTCTTGGCTGATGAAGGCATGGACATCCTCTTTGTTCCCTTCCTTACGGATACGCAGAATGGGTATTCAAGGGTGAGGCATTGCGCCCAGGCCCGAGCGATAGAGAATGAATGCTACGTGGCGATTGCCGGAAGTGTCGGTAACCTGCCGAAGGTGCATAACATGGACATTCAATTCGCTCAGTCCATGGTCTTCACTCCTTGTGATTTCTCCTTCCCTGCCAATGGGATCAAAGCAGAAGCCACGACCAATACCGAGATGATACTCATCGCGGATGTGGACATCGACTTGCTAAGGGAGTTGAACCAGTTTGGCAGCGTGCGGAATCTACGTGACCGTAGGAAGGACATCATCGATTTGAAGAAGACCTCATCCTCTTGAGTTCTGAGTTGAAGGGCTAACGTCTTTTCGAGACTGAACCCTCAGCCTTTGTCCAAAGCGTTCAGAGCACTTCCTGCCTTGAACCAACCGATCTGCTGGGCATTATAAGTATGGTTGCAAAGGATGACCTCCGTGCTTCCGTCCTTATGCTCCAACTGCAAGCTCAAAGGCTTACCTGGCGCGAATGCATCCAGATCCAAGAAGTTAAAAGTGTCATCCTCTTGGATCTTGTCATAATCCGCCTCGTTGGCAAAGGTCAATCCGAGCATCCCCTGCTTCTTAAGG
The DNA here is from genome assembly GCA_027621335.1 of Bacteroidota bacterium. Classification (GTDB taxonomy): domain Bacteria; phylum Bacteroidota; class Bacteroidia; order Flavobacteriales_D; family JABDKJ01; genus JABDLZ01. The sequence continues at coordinate 1,131 of JAQCAN010000245.1, read as the reverse complement.
TTGGTCTCATGGATCCGTGCAAAGGACTTCACTAAGACCACCATCACGCCCAAGTGCCTAGGCTGCATGGCTGCGTGCTCACGGCTGCTACCTTCTCCATAATTGTGGTCGCCCACAACGATGGTCGGAATACCCGCTGCCTTGTAGGCGCGTTGAACGGCTGGTACCTCCCCATAGCTTCCATCCAATTGGTTCTTCACCTTATTGGCTTCCTTGTTGAACGCATTGATGGCTCCGGTCAGGGTGTTGTTGGAAATGTTGTCCAAATGCCCGCGGTACCTCAACCAGGGGCCTGCCATAGAGATGTGATCTGTGGTGCATTTACCAAAAGCCTTGATCAAGAGCTTCATGCCTGTGATGTTCTTCCCATTCCAAGGCTTGAAAGGTGTCAACAATTGAAGGCGATCCGAATTAGGCTTCACGTTGATCTGCACTCCTGAACCATCGGAAGCAGGGGCTTGGAAACCAGCATCCTCCACATCAAAGCCTTTAGGTGGCAACTCTATGCCAGTCGGTGGGTCCAACTTGACCTGCTGACCATCCTCGGAGGTCAACGTGTCTCTCCTCGGATCGAAATCCAAAGTGCCGGCCAAGGCGATAGCGGTGACCAGTTCCGGAGAGCCAACAAAGGCGTGAGTGTTAGGGTTTCCATCCGCTCGCTTGGAGAAGTTCCTATTGAAACTATGGACGATGGTATTCTTTTCCTGCTTCTCAGCGCCTTCTCTCGCCCATTGACCGATGCAGGGTCCGCATGCGTTGGCAAAGACACTGGCACCCATCTCCTCGAAGATGTCGATGTAGCCATCGCGCTCCACGGTGAACCTCACCAGCTCAGATCCTGGAGTGACGGTGAATCCTGATTTTGCTTTGATCTTCTTGTCGTTGGCTTGCTTGGCAATGGAAGCTGCACGTGAGATATCCTCATAGCTGGAATTGGTGCAAGACCCGATGAGGCCGTACTTCACTTCCAGCGGCCAGCCGTTCTCCTTGGCCTTCTTCCCCAGCTCGCTGATGGGTGTGTATAGGTCTGGTGAGAACGGACCATTCAAGGAAGGCTCAAGAGCGTCCAGATCGATCTCAATGACTTGATCGAAGTACTTCTCAGGATGTGCATAGACTCCTGCATCTCCA
>JAQCAN010000244.1 GCA_027621335.1 Bacteroidota bacterium | reverse complement strand
GGAAATGGAGGTCTCGAAACCCTCAGCTCACATGTTGGAATGAGCAAGGAAAAAACCTCGCAGGCAGTTACTGCTGCAGTTCCTATGCTCCTTGGTGCTATGGCAAAGAATATACAGGGTAATCCCAAAGGAGCCAATGGACTTCTCGGAGCCTTGGACCGTGACCATGATGGGAGCATCTTGCACGATATCGGTGAATTCCTCAACAGCTCCAATGATGCTGGAGGCCCTGGCATCCTCAAGCATGTATTAGGTGACCAAAGGGCAGGAGTGGAGCAAGGTCTATCCAATAAGCTAGGAGTGGATAGCGGCAGCATCTCCAAGTTGCTTATCACATTGGCTCCCATCCTCATGGGGATGTTGGGTAAGCAAAAGCAACAAGCTGGAAGTGCTGGATTCAGTATGGATAGCATTGGAGACCTATTGAGCAGCTTGGCTGGAGGATCACACCAGTCCAGTGGTTTGGATATCGGAGACCTGATGGACATGGTCGGTGGAATGTCTGGTAATTCTTCTGCAGGTTCTTCTAGGGGAGGAGGTATCCTAGGCGGACTTCTGAAAGGGATGTTCCGTAGATAAAACGTATTGATTCTTCAAGGGACCGAGTCAGAGATGGCTCGGTCTTTTTTGTTCAACAAAGATTCTGGATTAATACAATGAGGCCCGAGCTTGGTTCCCCGTATCTCCGTAAACTTGCGGCTTCATTGATTTGATATGGAGATTCCTAAGAAATATGACCCTGCATCCATCGAGGATAAGTGGTACAGCTACTGGTTAGAACATGACTACTTCCGCTCTGTGCCTGATGAGCGTGAGCCTTATACCATTGTCATCCCACCGCCCAATGTGACCGGAGTGCTCCATATGGGACACATGCTGAATAATACCATTCAAGATGTCTTGATAAGGCGGGCTCGGATGAGGGGATATAACGCCTGCTGGGTGCCCGGAACGGACCACGCCTCCATTGCTACCGAGGCCAAGGTGGTGAGGAAACTACGCGAAGAAGGCATCAAGAAATCCGACCTGAGCCGTGATGAATTCATGGATCATGCATGGGATTGGACCCATAAACATGGCGGTATCATCTTGGAGCAGTTGAAGAAACTAGGGGCCAGCTGTGACTGGGAGCGTACCACCTTCACCATGGACGAGGCCTATTCTGAGAGCGTCATAGATACCTTTATAGACCTTTTTGAAAAAGGGAAGATCTACCGTGGAGAGCGCATGATCAATTGGGATCCGGCAGCCAAGACGGCCCTCAGCGATGAGGAGGTCATCCATAAGGAAGTGAACTCAGCCCTCTACCATGTGCGTTACCAAATCGCAGGAACAGAAGATGAGTGGCTCACCATCGCCACCACTCGCCCTGAGACCATTCTAGGAGATACCGCCATCTGCATCAATCCGAAGGATGAGCGATTCAAGCACCTGCATGGCAAGAAAGCCATTGTTCCTATTGCTGAACGAGAAGTGCCCATCATCTTGGATGAGTATGTGGATATGGAATTCGGGACGGGATGCTTGAAAGTGACTCCCGCCCATGATGTGAATGACTATGAGATAGGGAAGAAGCATGGCCTGGAGATCATAGATATCCTGAATGCGGATGGTACTTTAAGTGAAGCGGCTGGGCACTTCATAGGACAAGACCGTTTCAAAGTCAGGAAACTCATTGTCGCGGACTTGGAAGAAAGTGGCCATCTGGTCAAGAAGGAGGACTATACCAACAAGGTCGGCTATTCCGAGCGCACCGATGTGGTCATTGAGCCAAGGCTCTCCCTCCAGTGGTGGGTGGACATGAAGGCTATTTCAGCCCCAGCACGTGATGCTGTCATTGACGGAGATGTGAAGTTCTATCCAGACAAATTCGTCAATACTTACCGCCACTGGATGGACAACATCAAGGATTGGTGCATCAGCCGCCAGCTCTGGTGGGGACATCGTATTCCGGCCTTTTATTTCGGGGAAGGTCCTGATGATTTCGTGGTGGCAAAGACCTTGGAAGAAGCTTTACCTAAAGCTCGGTCGAAGAGTGGAAATGCCTCCTTGAAGGGCACTGATCTCCATCAGGAAGAAGATGTGTTGGACACCTGGTTCAGCTCTTGGCTTTGGCCCATCTCCGTGTTCAATGGATTCTATTCAAAGGATGAGGTAGACTATTACTACCCTACCAATGACTTGGTCACTGCCCCTGAGATCATGTTCTTCTGGGTGGCCAGAATGATAATTGCTGGCTATGAATACCGTGGTGAGCGTCCATTCAACAATGTCTATTATACAGGTATTGTACGTGATAAGTTGGGAAGGAAAATGAGCAAGTCACTCGGCAATTCTCCTGACCCCATTGAGCTCATGAAAGAGTATGGAGCGGATGGGGTAAGGGTAGGGATGTTGCTCACTTCACCTGCTGGGAATGACCTTCCCTTCGATGTGAAGCTCTGTGAGCAAGGAAGGAATTTCGCCAATAAGATTTGGAACTCCGTACGCCTCATCCAAGGTTGGGAGCATACCGATGCTCCGAGCTCTGAAGTGGAGAAGATCTCCATTGCATGGATGCGAAGCCGCTTGAACCAAGTCCTGAAAGAACAAGAGCAAGGCTATGCGGACTTCCGCATCTCTGAGGTCTTGATGAACGTGTACAAACTCATCTGGAATGATTTCTGTTCTTGGTACCTGGAGATGATCAAGCCCACTTTCGGAGAGGGCATCAGCAAGCAAACGTATGATTCCACTATTGCGATTTTTGAGGATATCCTGAAGATCCTTCATCCCTTCATGCCTTTCCTTTCGGAGGAGATCTGGCACTTGATTGGAGAACGAGGTTCGGAGAAGGAGGCTTTGGTCATTGCAGCATGGCCGAAGGCTGGAGATGTGGATGAAGCGGTCATTGCAGAATTCGACCTGTTCTCCCAATTGGTCTCGGCCATCCGTAATGTGCGCAAGGAGAACAACCTGCCTTTCAAAGAGACTTTGGAATTGAAAGTGAAGGAGAATGAAGCGATGGGTAAGCGATTCGATCCTGTGACGATGAAGCTATGCAACCTGTCTGAGATCAGTAAAGTGGATGTCAAGGTGGACAAGGCCTTCGGCTTCTTGATCAAGTCCAATGAATTCTACATTCCTATGTCAGGGGAAATGGATGTAGAGGCTGAAGTAGAGAAGATCAGGCAGGAACTGGACTACACCAAGGGCTTCTTGAATTCTGTAAGCAAGAAACTCAGCAATGAGCGCTTCGTGAGTGGTGCGCCTGAGCAGGTGGTGGCTTCCGAACGTAAGAAGATGGAGGATGCCGAGACGAAAATCAAGGTTCTGGAAGAGAAGCTTGCATCATTGAGCTGATGGATTCGGCCTGGGATTCACTAGCTTGCATCCCAGACAAGCCTCATTTCAAATGGAAGAGAGTAAGCGAAAGGAATTCAAAGCCCTGATCGAGCAGCACCTAGGCTCCTTGAAAACAGAGATAGAGCAGCTGAAGGAATTGACAAAGCCCATTGCCCCTGAGAATGCCATCGGCAGGGTCAGTCGTATGGACG
>JAQCAN010000243.1 GCA_027621335.1 Bacteroidota bacterium | reverse complement strand
CCTTTGAGCGCAAAATGACTTCGGAGTACTTGTATGTACTCGATCTCCTTCATCAATCCCATCATTTCCAAACCTGAAGTGAGCCTCTGGCAGACTCTAAGGAAGACAGGATATCTTCTTTGATCCAAGGCATTTTCAATGATCTGAAGGTCCATATCCATGGTCTCACAGAATGATCCTATTACTTCTCTGGCTAGATATAGGTCATCTTTGAACTTGGAATCCAGATATTGATAATCCAATTCCCTATTGAAAAAGAATGAGGTCATAGTGGAAAGTATTGTCTTGGTCGACAATGAAATTACCAAAAATATCCGATCCCACCCCTCCTTTGATTCATCGGAACCGAGAGGTCAATCGGTCTCTTGTTCACCCTCTTGAAGGAAGCGATCGATATCCCTCCTTGACTTCTTAGTAGGTCTTCCCACTATTCCTTGGGTCCTATTCTGTTGATTCTGCTTGGCAATGATCTCCAAGAGCTCCAGATCCTTCCAATCTGTGGTCTCTGTAATGTGCTCAGACACCAATTTAGCGCCAATCCTTGATTTAGGCATCAACAAAAGCTTATAGCTCCTCCAGACTGGGCCATTCTTAAGGCCGATTTCATCTCCGCATCGGGTTTCCTTGCTGGCTTTGGTCAACTCACCGTTTAGTCTGACCTTCAGGTCGTTGCATGCCTTGGTAGCTATTGATCGGGTCTTGAACAAGCGAAGACACCATATAAGCTTGTCTATTCTCATGAGATTGCCCTAAGATAATAGTGCTACCTTCAATCAGGTAAGAATGGAACAGACTTCGATGTTATCAGGTGTAGGACTTGACACCATAAAGACCTTTTTCAATTCAGTCAGGTCTAGGACTGCAGAGCTTTGTGTCCCTTTGCGAATAGAAGACTACGTTCCTCAACCCGTGGAATTCGCCAGTCCTCCAAAGTGGCACCTGGCCCATACGACATGGTTCTTCGAGGAGTTCATCTTGAAAGAACATTTAGCGGAATACAAGGAATTCGACCCTGACTTCGGCCTACTGTTCAACTCCTATTATCAGAGTCTCGGACAACGCATGATTCGCACCAGCCGAGGGTCCATCACCCGACCTGGTGTGGAGGAAGTGATGGCCTACCGCAGATATGTTGATGGGCACATGCAAGTTCTGCTCTCTCAGGTCTTATCCAGTGAGGTAAGAAGTCTTATAGAGATCGGATGTAACCATGAGCAACAGCATCAGGAATTGCTTATCACCGACTTGAAGCACACCTTGAGTTTGAATCCAACTTTCCCAGTATACAAGGACGGCTTTGACTTGACCAGAAGCAGCTCTCAAGAGAAAGGATGGGTTGAAATCCAAGAAGGGGTCTACGAGGTCGGATTCAAAGGGCAAGGCTTCTGTTTTGATAATGAGCTGGGTCGACACAAGGCCTACATCCAAGAAACCGAAATCTCCAAAGCCTTAGTGACCAATGCGGAATACCTTGAATTCATGGAAGATGGAGGCTATGGAAACTTCATCCTATGGTTAGATGAGGGGTGGTCTTGGCGAGAAACGAATAGGATCCAACATCCTTTATATTGGCATAAGGTGAATGAGGCATGGATGCATTTCACTTTGGAAGGCTTGAAACCTTTGGACATGCAGAGTCCAGTTTGTCACATCTCCTTTTATGAGGCTGCGGCCTATGCCGAGTGGGCCGGTATGCGGCTGCCAACGGAGGCAGAGTGGGAGGTGGCGAGTGCAGACCTGAACTGGGGAGAACGATGGGAATGGACGAACAGTGCTTACTTGCCTTATCCTGGGTTCAGCACAGCTGAAGGCGCCTTGGGTGAATACAATGGCAAGTTCATGGTGAATCAGATGGTGCTGCGAGGCGCTTCTCTTGCAACAGCAGATGGGCATTCCAGACCTAGCTACCGAAATTTCTTCCATCCTCATCTCCAATGGCAGTACAGTGGCATCCGATTAGCCAAATGACCAACCGCGAATTCAACACCTAGTATGAATGACTTCTTTAAGGACATGGACATGGGGCTACGCAGCGATCCAAAGCGCCTTTCCTCCAAATACTTCTATGACGACCAAGGCAGCAGGATCTTCCAAGAGATCATGGCACTTGCTGAATACTATTTGACTAATAAGGAGGAGGAGATCTTCATCAAACGCAGTCATGAGATCATCGAGGCATTGAAGCCGTTGAAAGCCTTGGACGTGGTTGAATTGGGGGCGGGAGATGGGAGCAAGACCAAACTGCTCTTAGGAGAATTACTCCGGCAGCATGTCATCACGCGATTCCTTCCCATCGATATCTCAGCCGAGGCTCTGGTTTCCTTGGAAAGAACGATGCGGAATGATCTACCCTCTTTGCAGGTGAATGCATTGGTAGGAGACTATCATGACGTCATGGATGAATTGGAAGTGGAGGCTCCTACACGCCTCTTTCTCTTCCTTGGTTCCAACATCGGCAATTATCCACCTCCTTCGAACCAAGAGCTCATCAGATTCGTCTCCTCGGAGATGCGTGTGGGGGATTTCCTCATGTTAGGGGCTGATTTGAGAAAACATCCTGCCATCATCAGGAAGGCCTATGACGACAGCCAAGGCGTGACCAAACGATTCAATCTCAATCTGCTGGCTCGCATGAACAGAGAGCTTGGAATGAACTTCATTATGGATCAATGGGATTTCTACTGCCAATATGATCCCTTGAATGGAGAATTGAGAAGTTTCCTCGTCAGCCTTGAGGACCAGATGGCCCATTGCCGGCCTTTGAACTCAGACTACCACTTTACTAAGAATGAAGTCATCTGGACTGAATTGTCCAAGAAGTACCTGCTCTCCGAGCTGGAAGAACTTGGCAAAGGAGCAGGTTTGACAGTTATATCCCATTTCATGGATGAGGACAGGTACTTCAGCGACTCCTTATTCAAGAAGGAAGAGTTATGAGCAACGAGAGAGTGAACATCAGGGTGGGCAGCGTTCCTGAACATTTCATGACGCCATGGCATCTGGGTATGGAAGATGATTCTTTCCATCAATCTGGAATCCATATCGAGTGGAAGGATTTTCCAGGAGGTACAGGTGCCATGAGTAAGGCCTTGGAAGAGGACAGAGCGGATGTATGTATCCTCCTGACCGAGGGAATCATCAAGGCGATTGCCGAAGGCAACCCGAGCCATGTCATTAGTGGATACATCGTGTCACCCATCATTTGGGGGATTCACACAGGCTTCAAGAATAGCTTGAACTCCTCAAAGGATATCTTCGATAAGCGTTTCGCCATCAGCCGTTATGGCTCTGGGTCGCATCTGATACCTCAGGTGGATGCACTCACCCATGAAGCCAACATCGACCCAGGGCAATTCACGGTGGTCAATGATGTGGAAGGAGCCTTGATGAGCTTGGCAGCATTGGAGACAGATGTCTTCTATTGGGAGAAATATACCACCCAGCCCTTCGTGGACAGTGGGCAATTGAGACGTATCGGGGAGTTCATCACCCCTTGGCCGTGTTTCGTCATAGCGGCTCGGGATGCCTTTATAAAGGAACACCCTGAGAGCCTAAAGAAGA
>JAQCAN010000242.1 GCA_027621335.1 Bacteroidota bacterium | reverse complement strand
CTTGGACAAGAAGCAGATGGTGCGATACATCAAGAACAACACGGCCATACCAGCCACTCTAGGTTTCGTGCCGCCTAATTGTTTCAGCACTGCCAGCCTGATGAAGGAGGAGGGGATGGACCGTTCATTGGCCCTCCAACTCCTTCGAGAAGCAGGATTCCCCAATGCCCAAGGGATCCCTGAACTGACACTGAGCACCACAGCCGACTATGTGGAACTCTGCGAATTCATCCAATTCCAGTTGAGTGATATCGGCTTCAGAGTCAAGGTAGATGTCGTTCCTACCAGCATCCATAGAGAAGGGGTCTCCAAAGGGGAGATCAGCTTCTTCCGCAAATCATGGATCGCTGACTATGCAGATGCTGAGAATTTCCTAGCCCTTTTTTATTCCCCCAATCGCTCTCCTAAAGGGGCGAACTACACCCATTATGCCGATCAGGAATTTGACCGTTGGTATGTGGAGGCCTTAGAGGAAACCAACCAGATGAGACGCGACAGCTTGTATCACCTCATGAACGTCAAGATCAATGAGGACGTTCCAGTGATTCCATTGTTCTATGACAAGGTGATGCGTTTCGTCTCCAAAGACATAGAAGGTCTCGGAAGCAATGCCATGAATCACCTGGACCTCAGGCACGTGAAAAAAGTGCATTAGGATTGCCATAGTCCTTACATAGATGCCTCATGCCACTTCCTTTTTAGAGTACCTTTGACTGGCCATGGGAGCGAAGCGTTCAGCTATATTATATTTCTCTTATAGGCCTGAAAAAGAGGCGATTAGAAAGCCTCTGATGCCCGAATTCGGACATGAGGTGAACGTGAAATTGTATAGGCTGATGCAATCTCAGGTCTCGAATGTCATGGCGCCCACGGGATTACCCGTCTTCCATATTGACGACACTCAACAGGTAGGGGATAGCTTCGGAGAACGGCTCTGCAATGCAGCAGAGGTGGTCTTCAACAAAGGATTCGATCAACTCATCGTTCTGGGGAATGATGCCTATGGCCTAAAGACCAGCCATGTGCTGGATGCATTGAAGAAGACCAAAGCAGGTAAGACCTGCTTATTGCCTTCCAATCAAGGAGGAGCCTTGGTCATCGGACTCTCCAAGGACCAGTACAACAGAGAACATTGGTTGGATCTGCCTTGGTGCACTTCAGGCCTATTCCTTGAGCTTTTCGATTGCTTGCCTAAGTGTGAGATTCTTGCAGAGGAGATGCTGGAGCTGAATAGTTCCACGGATCTGCATGAGGTCTTGGTCATGAAAGGAGAACTGACCGAATTGGCCTATTTCCTTCTGGTCATAACCGGCCACTCCTTGAGTGAAACCCCTCTGGATGACCATCGCTTGAACACCAAGGCCGATGGGGCCATGCGATTCAGAGGCCCGCCTTACCTGGCCTGAGCCTTTTTTCAACAGCAATTCTTATTACAGTCATGTCTAATTATGGATTCCATAGTGGAGTCCAATAAATCAATTATGTCTAAACCCTATTATGTCGATAAGGATCTGGCCAAGTTCGGTGAGATCGGTGAGTGGAACAAAGAACTGGCAGACAAGTTCTTCAGCTACTATGGAGATGTCTTTGCGCCAGGTGCATTGAGTGCAAGAGAAAAGGCTTTGATCGCCCTAGCGGTCTCACATGCGGTCCAGTGTCCTTACTGCATCGATGCCTATACCTCGGATTCCCTGAAAAAGGGAGCTGACGAGGAGCAGATGATGGAAGCTGTGCACGTGGCTGCTGCCATCAGAGGTGGGGCGACATTGGTGCATGGAGTACAGATGATGAATAAGGCGAAAGATCTTTCTATGTGATGACAGAGAATAGGAAAGAAAAGAAGACCTCCATGAAGTATAGAGCCCATGAGCTCTCCGCTGTGGACGTCCAACTTGATATCCTTAGTGATGCCGCTTCAGTAGGCATCAAACCTTTCAGCATGGCCTTATCCGAGATGGGAGTGGATGCCTTGAAACCTACTTCCATTGACATATTTCAAGTCAACGTGGGCAAGATGTGCAATCAGGTCTGCAAGCATTGTCACGTAGATGCGGGACCTGACCGTCAGGAGATCATGACCAAGGAGACCATGCAACAGTGTTTGGATGCCCTGAAAGGATCGTCCATAAAAATTGTGGATCTCACAGGTGGAGCACCTGAGATGAACCCCGATTTCCGCTGGTTCGTGACCGAACTCAGGGCCCTTGGCATGCATGTCATGGTGCGTTGTAATCTGACCATCATCCTTTCCAATAAGAAATACCATGACCTTCCGCAGTTCTTCAAAGAGAATGAAATAGAGGTGGTCTCTTCCTTACCCTATTTTGCCGCCAGGAGGACCGATGCACAGCGTGGAGAGGGGGTCTTCGAGAAATCCATCAAAGCACTGAAGATGCTGAATGACGTGGGTTACGGGATCCCTGACAGTCCCTTACGCTTGAACCTCGTATTCAATCCGAGTGGAGCCTTTCTCCCGGGGGATCAGTCAGAGCTGGAAAAAGAGTTCAAGCAGAAACTGATGGAAGGCTGGGGCATACAATTCCATGAGCTCTATGCCATCACCAATCTTCCTGTATCGCGCTTTCTGGAATACCTCGTGGCGAGTGGGAATTATGAAAGCTATATGACCGAATTAGCAGGGGCGTTCAATCCAACTGCTGCTTTGGGGGTCATGTGCAGGTCGACCATCTCGGTGGGCTGGGATGGCTACTTGTACGACTGTGATTTCAATCAGATGCTAGAGTTGAAAGTCGCGTCCAATGGTCAGCACATCAAGGAATTCGACCTCCCTGCCTTAAAAAAGAGGAACATCATCCTCAATCAACATTGCTATGGATGCACGGCAGGTGCAGGGTCCAGCTGTGGGGGCGCTGTAGCTTAGGGCAAACTGGATTTTCAGACGTCTTCAGCAGGAATGACCACGTTCTCGCTCACCTTGGCGGCATGGTCCCGAAGACCTTATCCCAAAAATTGGTGCTCACACCGAAGGCCTTGTCCTCAAACTGATAATGGTGCTTCGCATGGTGCATCATCCTAGATTTCAACCATCGGGGAGGATTGCTGGTGTGCACCTGATAGTGGACGAAGATGTAGCCCAAGTATCCTGTGACCAATCCAGCGATGAAGGAGAAGGCGGTCTGACCACCGATAAGGTAGGCCAATCCTAGGAGGAATGCGACCAATATGGTCCAGACCAAGGGTGGCATGATGAGCCGTTCCTTATCTTGAGGGTAGTCGTGATGGATGCCATGGTAACGCTCTGCGAAACGCTTCATGCGGTCTGAACCTGAGTCATCGATGTGGTAGATGTAGCGATGAACGAGGTACTCGAAAAACGTGAAGAAGAGCACCCCCCAGACATAGAAGCCAAGAACGCTCATCCAATGGATGTGGTGATAGAAAAGATTCACAGCGAGCATACCAAGAACTACAGCAGGGTAGTAGGTATAGGCCACCGCTGCAGAGGTTTTGGACAGAGCTTCCAGAATGTCATTTTCGAACATGCGCCCCTGTCCTTGTTGGGGTTTATGTGTTACAGCCATTGTAATCCTTTAGTCACTTCAAA
>JAQCAN010000241.1 GCA_027621335.1 Bacteroidota bacterium | reverse complement strand
TTCAATGCTCCTGATGATACGCTCAAGACCAGACCACTTCTGTGCTGAAGCACTGCCCTTAAGAAAGATGAGTTTGATCTCCTCTCCTTCTCTCACCCTGGAAGATCTGGCAGGGACGGAATCTGTATCGGCACCGTCACGGTTGTAGATGACATGGATTGGGTCCTTGCTTTCTGATTCAAGCATCTTTGCGAACTCTGGAGTAAAGGCCACAACCGACCTTATCTTTGAGAAGTAATGCTTCATCAACCTTTTCTCGGCCTTACAGAATAAGGCGTAGTCCAGCCAGGTCAAAAGACGTGAGGCAAGGGACCCTGTGTTACCATATTTCACATCACAATAGTTTTCTCGGATCCTGTTGCTGGGTACGTATAGGAAAGTCTTGTATCCAATCAAATCCAACAGCGCTTCATAAGAATTGCCATTCCCCCCATGACGTAAGAAGATGATGTCCCAATTCTGATGTTCTGATTCCAGAAAGTCCCTCACCTGATCCACAAGGAGTGAAAAGCGTTTTCGATTCCAGAACAAATTCCTCTCTTGCTGGAAGCGCTTGAGAGGAATGAGCGTGATCTCATCATAAAGTTCCTCTCTCTCGCTCACTTTCTCAGTAAATAAATAGCCGTGGGCGTTGAGACCAGCTGCATTGAGTCCTCTTATCTGACCAAGGCTTTTCAGATGGACGCTTGTGCGATCTTTACCTCCTCCAATGAAAATGTATAGGAGCGTTCTCTCCTTCATGAATACAAGCTTTCTAGTTCTGGATGAGACAGATACTGGTCATCAGAGAAGTTGATGACCTCCTGACCGCGCTTCTTCAATGGGAGTAAAGTTTCCAGATAACGCTTGGAAACGATTAGCAATTCAGCTGCCTCCACACATTCCTCGATCGGTCTTACCATGGAATAGAGGTGTGGGTAATCCACTCTCAAGGTGCCCATTTGAAGATCCTCATCATAGATATGGATCTGATAGCTGCCGTCTCTCCTCAATGCTTCTAAGAGACGGAGCATCGGACTCTCTCTGAGGTCATCCGAATCGTTCTTGAAAGTAAGACCTATGAAGGCCAACTTGGCCTTCTTCTTGCGCTTGACCTTGTCCAATAAAGAAGAGATGAAGGCATCATTACTCGGAATGAGGCTGGGGAGTAAGGAGAATTCCCTTTCTGACTGTCCGATAAGGTGCTGGAGTTCTCGCAGATCCTTGGGAAGGCATGACCCCCCGAATGGCAAACCTGGTCTCAGGTATCTCTTACTGATGTTCAACTTGTCATCAGCTGTAAATATGGCGTGTGAATCTTTGACGTTCACACCATGTTCCGTGGCCAATGAGAAGATCTCATTCGCGAAAACGATTTTCAGCGCATGGAAAGAATTGTCGATGTACTTAGAGTACTCGGCCGTCCTCAGATCGGTGATGAAAGACGGACGCTCCTTGTTCACATGGAGTATCTCGATCAGGTCGGTCACATCATCTCCTTCTCTTTTTCCCAATACGAAGCGCCCATAATCATAGAAGTCCTTCACTGCAGAACCCTCTCTTAGGAACTCGGGGTAGAATACAGGCGTTATATCCGCCTTGGTCTCTGAAAGATGGGCATTAAAGACGTGTTCTGTAGCACCTGGAGGTACGGTGCTCCTGAAGACCACGTATTTTTTATCTCCTTCGCCCACACTTCGAGCGATATCTGAGCAGACGTTTCTAAGGTAATCCAGATTCACTTCTCCATCTGGTCGACTAGGGGTACCCACACAAGTGATGATGATGTCTGATTGCTTTATGAGCTCAGTAGGGTCATCCATGGGAATGATGGTTCCTTTGTCCAATCCTTCCTTGATGAGTTGGGCGACTTTAGGCTCATTGATGGGGCTCTCCCCTCGCTTGACGCGATCTACTTTCTGTGATTTTACATCATTGCAAAGGACTGTGTATCCTTCCTTGGACAGACAAGCGACATTTACGATTCCAACGTAGCCTAGACCTAGTATTCCGATTCTCATATTTCTACGTACTTCCTCTCGAATTCTTGAGGTAGCAAAGGTCATAAATTAGACGGAACTTGACCCTTCTCATTCGTTTCGCTTCCTCCTACCTGTGGTGCTGCCCATGCCGTCCAGCCTGAGCTCTTCTGTGATGGACCATTCGCTTTCCTTGAGCAACGGTTTCCCAATTGGTTTCAGAAGCTCTGGCCCCTCATGTCTTGGTGAACGTATGGCATCCGAGATGGGATAAGCGTTCATCAGCTGGCCAGGATAAGGAGAGAGCATGTCTAGGGTCTCTTCCAGACTCAATTCCTTCGAAAGCCAAGAACTCTCCCACTCCCTGGGAAGAATGACGGGGGATCGATGATGCTGGATGGCCTGGGTTACCGAATTGCTTGTGGTAGTGATGATGGCATAGCCGTGATGCACCTCTCCCGTCTCCTTGTTCACCCACTCATCCCATACACCTGCAAAGGCAAAGGGTCTTTGTTTTTCTCGGAGATAGACCACATAGGGTTTGGAAAGCTTTTCCTTCTCAGGTCCTTCTATAAAGGCATCAGCAGGAATCAGGCACCTTTTGGTTCGAATGCTATGCCTGAACATAGGTTTCAAGAAAATCTCTCGCGCTCCCTTATAGGCTGGGTCATTGTCCTTGTTCTTATCCCCTTCAGCCCTGGCGTTGAAGATGTAAAGTCGTTTTTTGGACCAGAATGGCGTATAGCCAAAAGTGAACACCTGCAATCGATGGGGATCTTTATCCGTAATGACCAAACCACTTGAGCCCGGTCCCAGATTATATCGAGGTGAGAACTGGGCTGCTTCAGAACCCGCTTGCACATTGAATCGTTTCTCAACTTCCTTGACCTTGGTCACTATGACATATCTACCGCACATCTTGCCTCAGTATTTCATCCATCTCATCAAGGAATCCCGAATGGCTTCTCGATCTGAAGGAGGCAGATCCTTGATCCGGCTTTTGTGATTGCCTTTTTCCACGATGAAAAGTCGACTATCGGTCTGATCAGTGGGAACATAACGGGTAGATGACCAAGGATCGAATTCACCTTGAATATACATCATATGTTTCCCCAAACTATCCAAACGGGATTTAACCTCCTTATGGGTTCTGGAAGAGTAGTCCAAGTCATAGGAATCAGGAATGAAAGTGTTCTTGTTCGAGACGTTTTGTTTGAAGAACCTGGTCAGTGACTCCAGCCCACCTACGCTGTACCCATACATACCCATCTCGCTATACGACTGGAAGAAGAAAGGGAAAAGGTCCTTCCTGGTCTCTTGAGAAAAGAAATCAGGACTGCCCACTTGGAAAAGATGTTCCACCTTGGCCTTCAGGTCTGAATCCGAAGATGGAATCTTGGCACAATCCGAGTTCCATTGCCAAAAAGCGAATTCATATTCAAGGATGCTCAGCTCAAAGAATTCCTCCCAAGCCCCTTCAGGGTGCATGGCCTTGGATTCCGCCATATCCTTGAAATATGCCAAAGACAGGTCATAGTTCACCAGCACATCCATCTGTAAGGCTCTCAACGTTGCTCTGCAATCAGACGATCCTACATTCTTCAAGAATTCTTGGATCCTA
>JAQCAN010000240.1 GCA_027621335.1 Bacteroidota bacterium | reverse complement strand
GGACTAGGGGGAGGAGTGAGCGCTGAGGTCTTTCTTCCTTTCTACACAAGCCATACGGTCCAAGGATCTGATGCGATGGGAGTCGTGCTGGATGACAAAGCTGGTGGAATAGGTGACCCGATTGTTGGACTTAGATTCGACCTGCTCAACAAGGAATATATAGCCATCAGTGGGTCGGTGTCCTTAGGGCTCCCGTTCGGCCAAGCGACCCTTGGTAAGAATGGTAATCTTTTCACGGGAGATGACGAGTTCAATCAACTTCTTAAACTCAATGCCAGCGTACCTTTCGGCACTCCGAGTCTATCAGGATTCGGCACGGTCTATGTTGGATTCAACAACAGGAATGACTTCTTCACAGACGAGTTCCATTATGGGATTGAATCAGGAATATCTTTACTCAAGAATCAAATGTGGATCATTGGACGTGTCAATGGAATAGAAGCTCCGAGCAGTCCGGATCTGGAGATGGCGACCAATGGATTCATCAATTCAATGAGTTTCGTCTCTTACGGGGTGGAAGTTTCCTTCAAAACGGGGAAAAAGACTGGGATAACTGCTGGATATCAGGGTTTGGTGGAAGGAAATATACTACTCATAGCCCCGACATACAATTTTGGTATATATCTGGACATCAAGTAATAAGAACGTGAATATGAAACGAGTACTACTTTCAACAGGCACCGCGATCCTTCTCTCGCTGAACAGCTATGCCCAACCCAGCACGGAGATCTTCCCTGATTTCACCTATCAGGATATCGAAGGGAATACCCATAACTTGCAGTCCTATCTGGATGAAGGTAAGACTGTAGTGATAGATGTATTCACCACCTGGTGTACAATATGTGAAGCATCTATTCCTGGCATGGAAGAACTCTACAGCACCTTAGGACAAGGGGGCGATGGTAGCCTTGTTCTCCTTTCTTTCGAGCGTGACGCCAATACCTCCGATGAAGAAGGATGGGCCGCTAACTTCAATGTGGAAACCCCCATCATCACAGGAGCCGAGGACCTTATACTGAGCACATGGAATGTGACCTACCAGCCGAGGTACTTCGTCATTTGTCCCGATGGCACATTCGATCAACCTGCACCTGGTGGCATTTACAATAATCCTCAACCACTCATCGACTTAAGCGAATCCTGCGAGCAAGTTACAGGCCTGAATACTCTGGATCTCAAGGACCAAGTCAACATGATAGGTCCTGATGGACGGGGCCTGCTGACATTGATGGTCAGCACGAACCAATTGAATTATCAGATCATAGACCTCACAGGACGGACCCATTCCAATGGGAGGCTGACAGATGGTGTCAATGATTTGGATGTGTCCGGTCTACGGTCAGGGCTTTACCTCATCACGATCTATTCGCCTTATGATCGTTTAAGTTTGCGGTTCATCAAAAAGTAAGATGCCGCTTCCTTATCGCTTATTCATTATTTCAGTGGTGCTGATTCTCTTTTCATGCTCTTCCTCTAAAGAAGAAGGGGTGGGTTCTGAAGTTGGGATGATAGCACCTGAGTTGTCTGGCATTCTGCCGAACGGGGAAAAATTCAATTTGAAGGATCTCAGAGGAGAACTTGTGGTCCTGGATTTCTGGGGGACTTGGTGCGGTCCTTGCCTACGTGAAGCTCCTGACCTGGTGAAACTTCAAAACGACTTGAGCCAACACCTCCAAGTGGTAAGTATCGCCCTAGAAAAAACCGATGATGGTCGTTCTGAAGCGGTAGCAGAGCGGCTAGGATTCACTTGGTCTTATCGATTGACTGAGAAAATCGCCTTCGTAAGGTTGAGCAAGATCGCTGGAGCATATGGTGTGTCGGATCTCCCCTCCAGTTTTCTCATTGATGAAAATGGGGTCATCCTCTTGGCCCGCAGCAGCGTGAAGGAGATTCGCTCCTATATGCTAGACCTGGAGAAGAGTACCTCCAAGTAACTCCTATCAAGGAGCCCAGACTTTTTCCCCATTCAGGTAGGTCGCCAAAACTTTGGCCCTAAGCACTTCATCCTCCCCACAGGTCATGATGTCTCTGTCCATTATAACGAAATCAGCCACTTTACCTGGCTCCAAGCTCCCTTTCCTCGTTTCCTCGAAGTTCCCGATGGCTCCCCAAATCGTCATCCCCATGAGCGCCTGTTCACGAGTCAAGGCTTCTTCCATTCTCCAACCGTTGATGGGTTCTCCATTGGCATTCTTTCGGAAGACCGCGGCATAGAACGTGAGCAAAGGGTCAATGTCTTCAATTGGGAAGTCTGTGCCTAGAAGCACTAGTCCATTCTGTCTAGATAGGCTGGCATAGGCATAGGCTCCATCCATCCGCTCTTCCCCCAGCCGCTCCTCGGCCCAAGCCATATCACTCGTGGCATGTGTTGGCTGGACAGAAGGGAGGATGTTGGATCGTTTGAACCGTTCCAAATCACCATCTGTGACCACTTGGGCATGTTCTATCCGCCAACGCTTATCATTGGCTCCACCGAGTTGATCGTTATAGACTGCAAGGACGATCTGATTGGCCTTATCGCCTATGCAATGGGTATTCAATTGAAACCCATAGAGATCGGCAAGAGCGGCCCATTGCTTGAAGAAGACCGGTTGATGGAGAAGCGCTCCTTTATGGCCCGGGTGGTCGTGATAGTCTCTCTTCATGGCCGCTCCTCTAGACCCTAGAGCCCCATCTGCATATATCTTGATGCTACGGACCGTCATTCTATCCTCAGATACTGGACCTTTCTTCATATACTCCATGCCTCGGTCATCAGCACTGAGCATAGCATAAATTCGCATCTTCAACTCATTCTCCCTTTGTAATCGTCTAATGAAATTCACCTGAATTGTATCCAATCCTGCATCGTCCACCGTGGTCAGGCCTTTTGCAAAACAATCTTCTTCAGCCTTCTTGAGCGCTTTCATGAGCTGGGCGTCATCTGGTTCGGGAATCACTGAATTCAGTTTGATCATCGCATTGTCAATGAGTATACCAGACAGATTCCCTTCTTCATCAAGCTGATATTCTCCACCCAGGACCCGATCCGTTTTTTGGATCTTAGCCACTTCAAAGGCCTTTTCATTCGCCAACGATGCATGGCCATCCACCCGGTTCACCGCCACTGGTCTATCAGGGAAAAGCTCACTCAGTCTCTTGTTGTCAGGGAATGCTTTTTCAGGCCAATCATTCTGATCCCATCCCCTACCCGTTATCCAACCCTCTGGATTATCCTGGGCATAGGCCTGGATCCTATCCAAACATTCATACCAACTCTGGGTTCCAGTAAGGTCCACTTCGAGTTTTCCTTTGGCGTAGCCTATGAAGTGGCAATGTGAATCAATGAATCCAGGGTAGATGACCTTCCCTCCTGCATCCAAGGTGGCCTTGGACCTGTATTTATTCAAGATATCCCGCTCAGGTCCTATAGCTTTCACTTTACCCGAATCTATGGCCATGGCCTCGACCACGGAGAACGTACCGTCCACGGTATAGATGATCGCGTTATGAACCACCAGATCCACCTCATCGTCTTTGAACGCACAAGAAAGAAGACAGAGGAAAACGAATCCCAAGGAGGATCTCATGACAGTGATTTGATTTGAAAGAAGCGGCCAAGATACGAGGTA